>JABMRO010000779.1 GCA_013202635.1 Planctomycetota bacterium | reverse complement strand
CGCAAAAGACGTTATGCAAAAAGATGTGGTCTGGGCAAATCCCAACGAGAATGTACAGCAGGCTCTTACAAAAATGCAGCAGCAGTATAGCAGCTATATAATAGTAGGCCAAGACAGAATACTGGAAGGCATAGTATCGAAGTCTGATATAGCAGGAGCAACCAGTATCTATCTGAGACCGATATTCGCGAAATGGGCTGGGCCCGGTGACGATGCTACGCTTCAAATCAAGCTCAAATGGATAATGAGCAGGCCTGTCCGCACGGTAAGGCCGGAAACACCGTTGGCGACAATAATAGATAATATGTGCCGATTTGGCAGGCACGGTTTGCCCGTAGTGGACGAACAGGGTACCGTTCAAGGTTTAGTGACAGTATTTGACATCTTCCGGACGCTGTCTGACACAAGCGAGGACATTTCAGCCGTGGGCAAAACAGCCGAGGCACCTGCATTTACATAAACACAATAAAAACACAAGCCACAAAAGCACACGATAGCAGATCTTAGTGGCGACAGTATCGTGAACTTTGTTAACTTTGCGATTCTTACCGAAAAGTGGCAAAAGTAGCTGCCTGCTCCCGCCGCTTTTTTAATTCGCGCCATGTAGTCAGGATGATTCCCTCGCTTTCGATGAACTTTTTTATATCAGGATCGGTTAATAAACGAAGCTCGGCCTCGCGATTCGGGCCAGAGCCGGAAATGTGTGAGAATACCTCCGTCTGTACAGTACAGTGAACAATAATCTGGGTTATACCAGGTTTCATATCACTCAACAATTTAATCAATTCAGCCTTTCTCTCCTCATAATTCCTTGCCCTTGTTGGCTTAGTTACAAGATCATCGATAACCGGAAGTCCGGCCTTCCATACCTTTTCTGCGATAGAATTTACCAGTGGTCTAAGAGGGCCGACTTCATCACCAATATACTGCATGTGCCCTCCAAATATGAGAATTGGTATCTTCTTTTCAATACCCACTTTTACATAGCGGTCGATAAATTGCGGGACGAAACATGTTCCCATGTGGGAATCCAAATGGGTAGGTTCAATCCCCATAGACAGGGCCTTGTCGATTTGAGCACGAATCTCAGTTTCGAATTCATCCGCAGTAGCATGAGCGACAACATCGGGAACATTTTTCCATAAGTAACCGCCTGGATCCACCAGCCCCGGCACCGCCGGTTTGCCGATAACAGGCCCCCATCGATAATTCTTCCATTCCGACGTAAGTGTAAGATGAACACCAGCGTCTGTGTTTGGATGCGCCTTGAGATGAGCCGCATATTCCGGTACCCAGGGACACGGCATCATAATGCTCAACGAGGTGGCGATACCATCTTCAACAGATTTGATTGCCCCCATGTTGGAATTATGCGACATACCTACGTCGTCCACGTGGAAAATCACCACTTTTGTGCCCGAAGGCCAACCCAAACGTTCGGCATATGTTACTTCCCGGGCGATAGTGACATCCAATCTCGTAAAAATCGCAGATAACAATAAGACAGTTCTGAAAGATTGATTTAATAACATAAAATTTCCACCTCCATTCGACTTTCAGCGTTTAAGCTCATAAAGACAAATTTTCTTTTGAAGTTATCATCGGCACATCAAATATAATTTCTGAGTCTATTCACGTTCTTAGTATATCAAATCAATAACCTGAGGGCAAGCGCAAGACAAGTGTGGTTTGTTCGGTAAAAATGAAGCAAAATTGGTTGTGGAATTGAGGTGGTTATTTGGGTATTATGATTACTTAAAAAAATGGGGGAACATAGCTTAAAGGAGATTAATTAGGAGTAAAATCATGATAAAATTAGGCATGCATGTAGATAATTGGCGTCACTTCGACGTCTCGTACGATGTCCCTTGCCAGGTCGCAAAAGACCATAATATGGAGTATGTAGAATTCGGGACGATCGATGGGGACTACTTTATTCAGGCATTGGGATATAATCCCCACATACCACTTCATTCCGACCCGAAGATACTCAAGCAATATTTAGACTCGATGGGATTGAAAACATCCCAACTTGACGCGGCCTACCCGATGTCGACCCCCGAGGGTCAGTACCGCGGTATCGGCTACACAATTCGAGCTATTCAGTTCGCCAAAGCAATTGGATGCCCTTGTGTGGATACTACTGATGGAGGCCAAAAACCGCAGGGATACACCGATGATGAAGTAATGGTACTTATAAAGCAGTACTATCGTGTCGTGCTGGAATGGGCCGAGAAATATGACATTATCATCAATGTTGAGCCGCATGGTCCTTATACGACCAATCCGGATACTATGGAGAAAATTCTGAGCCTTTTTGACTCGCCCTACCTCAGGATGAACTTTGATACCGGCAACACCTTCATCGCAGGACAAGACCCGGTTAAGTTCCTGCAACGGTTTAGGGATAAGGTTTCACATTGCCATATAAAGGATGTCAGTGAAGAGCTTGCAAAGGCTGTACGAGGGGGACAGACTGGAATTGCCTGTTCTGTGGTTGGTATTGGCGAAGGAGTCAATGCCGACAATATAGCCGGCTGCATCGAACTGCTGAAGGAAATCAACTGGGATGGTGTTCTCTCAATAGAATGCGAAGCAGCACCCGGAAAGATCGAGCAGAGTATCGAATGGCTGCGTAATGAAATCTCCAGATAGAACATCTTGGCAATGTATCCGGGTTCTTCGGCTGATTAAAACATTAGCAGTAATGATAAATATAGCCAGGTAAGTTAACTATTCTTCAGGAGACTCAGAATGAAGTTCAATCGTCGTGGTTTCATCAAGTCGGGTATCGGGGCCGGAGTATTGACAGCAGCACAGGGCTGCCTGTCTGCCGCCGAGACCCGCAAAACAAGTATTGCTCAACTGGACAAGGCTGCCGCGGCTCCGATACTGAAAATTGCATCCGTTAAATCGCCTGTGAAAATTGCTTCCATCGAGCTGCTGCGCGGGGATAAAAACTTTTTTGTTCGCACCAGGAGCACCGATGGTGCCGTCGGTGTTGCCATAACCAATAGTCGCGCCGCATATCTCTACCCGATTTTACAGCAGTTGGTTATCCCTTATTTCATCGGCAAAGACGCCCGCGATCTCGATTCACTCATCGATGGAGTGTATGTATATCGCAGCAATTACAAGCTGTCGGGTCTGGCCCTGTGGTGCTGTTTGGCATGGGTGGAGTTCAGCCTGCTTGATTTACTCGGACGAATCGCGGATAAAGCGGTGGGAGAACTGCTTGGCGGTGTGTTACGTCGTGAAATTCCTATCTATGTTGCCAGCGGCAATCGCGATACCACACCTGAGCAGGAAGTTGCTGTTCTGGCTGAGCATATAGAGCGTACCGGCGTCAGGGCCATAAAGTTTAAAGTTGGCGGACGCATGAGCAATAATGCAGATTCCATACCCGGACGTTCGGAAGGTTTGATCCGCATGGTCCGAAAAGCACTCGGCGACAAAATTACAATCTTCGCCGACTCGAATAGTTCCTATGACTGGCGCAAAGCTATTGAAATGGGCAAGCTCATGCAGGACTATGGTATCAATATGTTTGAAGAGCCCTGCCCATTCGACCACCTTGAGGAAACCAAACGCGTTGCCGACGCACTTTCAATTCCGATATCCGGTGGAGAGCAGGAAGCCAGCATGCGCCGTTTCCGATGGATGGTTCAAAACAATGCGGTGCAAGTCGTCCAGCCGGACCTTCACTATTATGGAGGGTACATTCGGGCAACCCGCGTGGCGCGCATGGCCGCAGAGGCTGGAATGTCCGTTATACCCCACATGTCCGGTGACGGCGTCGGATATGTTGATGTGCTTCACTTCGCTTCCTGTACGCCGAACATCGGAGATTTCCAGGAATACAAGGGCGATATTTCTCGAACAGGCCCCTGGTATGATCCTCCTCTAAGACTGAAAAACGGTGCAATTAACGTTCCTGCAGGACCTGGTTTGGGTATCGCCGATGTTTCTGATTTACTTCGCAATGCCAAACCGGTTGAATCATAAGAGGAAAATATGACAAGCTATTATTAATGAAATTTCCCATAAAGGCTAATACTGACACATGACATATCAGCCATTGTCACCTTCGAGGCAGATATTTAAATGCTGTGATGATACTTCGTATTTGCCATAATTCATCTCACAGAATTAAACAGTTTACCGGGCACAATATAGTCAGTCAGATAATCCAAACTTTTCTTGTAATCCGAGTTCTCAAGTTCATCGAGTTCACATTTTGCCTGATTGATATAGTAAAGGGT
>JABMRO010000060.1 GCA_013202635.1 Planctomycetota bacterium | reverse complement strand
TTGAGGAGTGTTATTATGGGCAAACGAAGTAGAGGATTTACATTGATCGAGCTTTTGGTGGTTATTGCTATCATAGCGTTATTGATGGCGATATTGATGCCGGCATTACGGCGGGTGAGGGAACAAGGCAGAATGATAAGCTGCATGGGAACTCTCAAGCAATGGAACCTGATTGCGGCAATGCACACGGAGTCCAATAACGGCAAATTCTGGGATTCTGACCCGGGGACCCCCGGCTACTGGTGGGTAGAGTACTTAGATGAACGGCATAAGAGCTGGAAGAGAAACCCGCTTTGGCTCTGTCCTTCGGCGACAAAACCTATAGTTGACGAATTTGGTGTTACGGCACCCACATTCAATATCTTTAATGCCTGGGGTATCTTTACGGGTGCCGACCTTAGTTCGGATGGTGTAGCGGGCAGCTATGGCATCAACGGCTACTGTCTTATACCACAAGCTAGCCCGGGCAACGTTCCGATGGCTGCGTATGAGGGTGGTGTATCAACCGAGAACGGCTGGAAGACCAGCGGTGGGCGCAGTGCAAACAACGTGCCATGGTTTATTGAAGCCCTGCGTTTTGACCTTTGGCCATTACCAACTCATGCGCCTGCCAGCGATGAGTTTGAGGCCTGGACGGCTAACAATATGGCCCGTACCTGCATCAACCGCCATCAGGGATTTCTGAACGCTGCCTTTATGGACTGGTCGGTAAGAAAGGTCGGCCTTAAAGAACTGTGGACACTGAAATGGCATAAGACATTTGACACGAACGGTCCGTGGACAAAGGCCGGCGGTGTTCAGGCCAGCCAATGGCCGCAATGGATGGCACGTTTTAAAGACTATTGAAAAATGACTATCGCTTATCAAGGCCAGCTTTTTTGGCTGGTCTTTTTTGCTGATAAGTATTTTTTGAAGAAAATTTTAGGCGTAGAAGAGGAAAGGTGTGGTTATGCGCAGGAAAACGGGATTTACCCTCATAGAACTTTTGGTGGTAATCGCTATCATTGCGGTATTGATGGCCATCCTGATGCCGTCCCTGAATCGGGCCCGTGAACAAGGCAAACGTTCGACCTGCCTGAGCAATCTCAAGCAATTAACACTTGCGTGGATTATGTATGCCGATGACAATGACGACAATCTCGTCAACGGCGATACGGGGGAATACAGCATACATCAGAATGAAACTCCGTGGGTGCTGGCTGACTGGCGTGACGGTATGACCGAGGAACAGAAAAAAGAAGCCATTCTCAACGGGGCGTTGTGGCCATACATTAAAAACCTGCATCTTTACAAATGCCCGACTGTCGGTAAGATCGTTCGCTCAGGCGAGCAGGAAAACATCTTGCGGACGTATTCTGTGTCTGATTCCATGAACTGTAAGGACTGGCCCAGTATGAATGCGGAGATGATCAAAAAAAGAATGAACATTCCCAACCCGGCCTACAGGATAGTTTTTGTTGATGATGGAGGGACGATTACTTCCGCTCTTGGCGGTTGGACTGTTGAGGTTACTAGCGAGAGGTGGTGGGACCCGCCGCCGGTACGACACGGCGACGGAACGACCTTTTCTTTCGCAGACGGACACAGCGAATATCACAAATGGACGGACCCGCGTACAATCGAATTCGGCAAGCAGGTACCGCCGACGGCCGGCTCTGGCACACAAGCCGGCAATGAGGACATTCACTGGGCCGCTGTGGCTATGTGGGGTAAGGCGGCAAAGCATTAGGATATACATACAGCAGCCACGGCTGCATGTGTGTTGCTTGTGATAACCGGCTCTTTGAAAACAATCTTTGGAGGACAAGAAAGAAGTTTTCTGATGCGCATGCGAAAAGGCTTAACTGCGTTGGAATTTAAGATTCATGAGGAGGAAAGGGGAAGATTTCCAACAGCGTTCACACTAATAGAGCTTTTAGTGGTGATTGCTATCATTGCGCTATTGATGGCGATATTGATGCCGGCACTGCAGCGTGTAAAGAAACAGGCGAGAGGGGTTATTTGTCAGGCCAACCTCAGACAATGGGGCACCATATTCGCGATGTACACGGACGACAACAACGGCAATTTCCCCGAGCGTAATAACAGTTCCGGGCGCTGGATGGATTCAATGCGTGATTACTATATCAGTACAGAAGATATACGACTGTGCCCTGTAGCCTCAAAACTCGCCAACCCAGACGGGACAAATGGGATCGATTTGTGGGGCAGCACATTTTTAGGCTGGGGAAAGATTCCTGTTTCGGATGCCGGAGGCGGGCGTACAATAGGTTATTACGGCAGCTACGGTGTAAATGGGTATATATATATTCCGCTGGGCGACGCGGTTTATGGAAAAGCGCCTAATAGATTCTGGAGAACAATTAACGTCAAGAACGGTAATGAGATACCGATGTTTCTTGACTGCTATTTCTGGTGTGGATGGCCTGATGATGACGATACTCCTCCTGAATATGATGGCTACCAATATCGCGGTGATGACAACGCGATGAACCGTTTCTGCCTCAATCGCCACGAGGGGCACATAAATGCCATTTTTATGGACTATCACGTTGAAAAAACAGGACTCAAACAGTTGTGGACGCTCAGGTGGTCTCGTGACTTCAACAAGGTCAATCCATGGACCCCGGCCGGCAGTGTTACACCGGGCGACTGGAGAAATTACGGCACCGGCTGGATGGGAAAATTTAAAGATAATTGAAAAAGAATGATATCTTGTTAAACCGAGTACGGAAATTTTATTATTATTGAATTTATAAAACAGAATTGTGAAAAAGTAAGAAATAATGAGAAAACAGGAAAGAGGTACTGTTATGGACAAACGAAATGGATTTACCTTAATTGAACTGTTGGTCGTAATCGCTATCATCGCGGTCTTGATGGCAATCCTGATGCCGGCGCTGTCGAGAGTCCGGGAAATGGGCAAGCGGATAGTATGCGAGCACAATCTCAAGAGTTTGACACTTGCCTGGGTAATGTATGCTGACGAGAATGACGACAAAATCGTCAATGGGGCCGGCGGGTTCCACTATTTCGCTGGCGGATCGCAAACCAGCAACGGCACCGCCGCCGGCATTGTGGAGAGGGCCTGGGTAGGCAGGGGCTGGGGGAATAACTGGGACAACCAAAATGTGGCCGATAGCGGGATGACTGATGAACAGAAAAAGCAGGCCATCCGGGAAGGTGCCCTGTGGTCGGTGTGCAATAATGAAGATGCTTATAAATGTCCTACAGGAAGGCCGGGTGAGTTCGTTACGTATGCGGCCGTTGATGCCATGAACGGCCTGCACCGAGGCGGTACTATTGCAGACGGAAGCCCCACCAATCATGTAACCGCCAGGGGCAAGAGGATAGGTGGAACAGTGCTGTGGATCAAACGGATGTCTGAGATAAGCAGTCCGGCACCGGCCATGCGAATGGTTTACATAGACGAAGGCGCGATGACCCCGGACAGCTTTGCCGTGCACTACAGCCAACGAGGTCCCTGGTGGGATGACCCGCCTGCGCGTCACGGCGACGGTACGACGGTATCGTGGGCGGACGGCCATTCCGGCCATCTGAAGTGGCGAGCGGCCGAGACAATTGAGAGCG
>JABMRO010000059.1 GCA_013202635.1 Planctomycetota bacterium | reverse complement strand
GTTCACCAAGCTGTGCCACCACCGAACCGTCCACAAATTCGACAAGCGAATGAATTATCGACTCCGGATGAATCAAAACTTCAATTTTATCCACCGGAATATCAAAAAGCCACCGAGCCTCGATAATTTCAAACGCCTTGTTCATCATAGTCGCCGAATCAATCGTGATTTTCGGCCCCATATTCCAAACAGGATGCGCAAGCGCCTGCTCTAACGTTACGTTCCGGATATCCTCTGCGGTGATTCCTCTAAAAGGCCCCCCCGAAGCCGTCAGGATGATTTTATTAACCTCTTCCCGAGTACCCGACTGCATAGCCTGGAAAACAGCCGAATGCTCACTGTCCACCGGCAAAATCACACCGCCGTTTTTCTTTGCCTCGCTCAAAAGCAGCTCGCCCGCAACAACAAGCGGCTCCTTGTTCGCTACTGCAAGCTGCTTGCCGCACCTGGCCGCCGCAAAAACAGCAGGCAGACCCGCCGCGCCGACAACCGCCGTAAGGACAATATCAACCTCTTCAAGCTCCGCAGTCTCTACCAGACCATCCGGCCCGGCCAAAATCTCGACATCCATATCACCGATAAATCCCCGAAGCCGACCTGCATAATCAGGATTCGTAACAGCAACAAATTTAGGCTTATAAACTCTGGCCTGTTCAGCCAAAAGCTCAACATTGCTGTGAGCGCTTAATGCGATAACCGCATAATCCGACCCAAGAGCCTCGATTACACGCAGCGCATTTCTGCCTATCGAACCCGTCGAACCCAAAATAGCAATCTGCTTTGCCATAAATAACGTTCCGGCTGTGTATCATTCTCTGTGCTGACACCGGTAGCTGCCAGACAAACACTGATAGTATGCTAAGCACTGTCTAACTGTCAAGATAAGAGTTTCTCCCCTGTCCAAAACTATTGCCATTACAACGACGACAGATTAGCGCTCCGCCCAAATACGCAATACGCATAACGCAATACGCAATACGATTATAAAGGTGCGGAAATCTTTTCCTTTCGTTGGTTCTTTGTCTTGAACTGCCGCGGAGTCATCCCGACAAGCCCCTTAAAAGTACGCGTAAAATAACTTTGATTATTATAGCCGACCTCAAAGCAAATCTCCGTGCAGTTCTGGTCCGTCGCCAACAATAATCGTTTTGCCCGCTCTATCCGGACACTTGTCAGGTACTCTATGATAGTAATGCCCATCTGCTCCTTGAATATATGCGCCAGCCGAGAAACGCTCAGATGTGAGGCCCTGCCTACCTCGGCAAGGGCTATAGGCTTATTATAGTTGGCATCGATATAATTTATGGCCGGCCTGATTTGACTCACCTTCCGGGCGTCCTGAGAAGAATAAACCAGCTCGATAAATTCGTTCAGCGCCGTGCTTATCCACGCACACAAATCCTCCTGATTGTTAATCCGCATCACCTTGTTTACATAGTTCAGATTCTTCTCTAACATAACGTCAATACTCACCCCCCCTTCCACCGCCGACCGGCTGAGAATACTCAGCAATTCCAGCATCCTTGCTTTAAGAATTCCCAAATCCCCGATAGTCTTGAACAATATCGTCCCGAGTATCGAATTCAGAATCTCCTTGGCCCCTGTCCTGTCGCCGATTTTTACCTTACCCATCAGCTCCCGCTCGCTCTCAAGAGGATACTGCCACTCGGTACCGAGCCTCTTCTTCTCCTGGATAAACTCGCCTATCTGCGACTGCTGTTCAGAACGCTCCCGGCGCCATCTGATAACACGCCCGTCAAAAGCGGCCACCTCGTAAAGCAAGTCAAACAGGAACTGCGACGCCTCGTTGATTTTCCGCCCCTGTATAAACGGCAGCTCGCGCATCGCCGCTGCCAGTTTCTTCCTGTCCACACGAATACCAGCTAACCGTTTCTCGATGTCCTTAATTAAAATTTGCGTCACAGGCTCCCAGAGGCATTTGCCGAAAAATATACCACCCAGCGCCTTGTCCTTGTCCATCACCGGCACACACACTAACACTATACCCGCATGGCAAAGCGAAATATAAGATTGACCGGTCTCTATCGCTATCTCAAGGCTCCGCCGACGCTCTCGGTTACACCTGCGAAGCCCCACCTTGCTGCTCTTGACAATCCTGCAAAACTTCGGATGACAATCGCCGCTGCACATCTGCTTGATTTCTTTGACCTGGATATTCCTCGTCTCCAGCCCTAATTGGAAATGCCTGCGAAAAACACCCTCGATTCTCTCGAACTTGTCTTTGCCAAGAAGTTTTACTAACGACCCTTTATCAGCCATTTACACTATCCATTATCTGCGATACCCAACACACAATACGAATACGCGATACGCACGACTCAATCTTGTCCTGAGCGAAGTCGAAGGGACGATATACGAATATAGCAAGATTGTGCTATTATACCAAATAGCAAGATAAGAACAAAACCTATTTCCACCGCAGTCATCTCTGAAAGCAGCTCTTTTTCCGTTAAAATAGGTAAAATATCCGCTAATTTTCGGTCAAAAACGCTATCAGTTAAAAACAAAAATCAAAATTTTTGAAATTTTTTATCTCCTTCCTTAACAACGAGTTACGTCCAACGTATCTCGAAAAACGCCTGAATTTTCGTACCAAACGTGCACACTCATCCAATTATAGAGGGATTGTTTTTCCTCCCGGCCAACTGGCCCCTAAATTTGAAGTTCTCTCTGCTGAGTGAGAAAATTAAGCTCAACTTTTCCATCACGATTCCAGACTGGCTTGCGAAGCCTTTTGTGGCCCTGGTGCTGTTATACCGCCGGGCCCGTTACGGCTACTCATTCCGCCGGATACCGCTAACGCAGGGCAAATACGCCATCGTCGATCCGGAAGATTTCGAGCGATTAAACAAGCATAAGTGGTATGCCGTCAACATGAAACATACGTTCTATGCGCAGCGAGGGATTAGCATGAGCGATAAGCGGGTGCTTATCATGATGCACCGAGAGATTTTGAAGGTGCCGGATGGAATGTTCGTTGACCACATCAATCACAACGGGCTTGATAATCGAAAGGCGAACCTACGGCCGGCAACACGTGCGGAAAACAGCCGGAACAGACGAAAGTTTAGAAAGAGGAAATGCTATTCAAGATTTAAGGGGGTATGCTGGCACAAGAACAAAGAAAAATGGTTAGCCCAAATATGGTTCAACAGGAAAGCGATGTATATCGGATATTTCGACGATGAAATCGAGGCCGCTAAAGCGTATGACAAGGCGGCCAAAAAACACCACGGAGAATTCGCAGTTCTAAACTTCCCACACAAATAACTTGTGCCTTATGCTCTTTTACCTTTTGTACTTATTTATCATGGAGAATTCGCTATCCTGAACTTCGACTCTTGAAGAAATATAAATTAATATTTGAAATCTGAGATGTCTTTTCAGATACTATCAATATATTTTTCAAGCAAAAAGACTGTAAAGTGCCGCAACAATGGCTATGTAACATTCATGAATGAACCGTAAAGAGTATCGGTTGGTTCATCATTCGTAGGAGCAAGTTCCTTTATAACTCTCCGTTTATGAGGTGCTATACGAGCTCTTTTCGGTAAGCTATCTATCAGCGATATGATCTTTTCTAAATACTCATGAACAGGGTCTTTGGACTCAGCATATGCTTCTTCCCGTCTTAGAATGTAGCCCTCAACAACAGGCTTAATCTGATTATGCCAATAGAAACTATATTGCGGATAGTTGTAACATTGTTTCACCAAACTATGCACACAACCAACAATATTTTCAGCAACCTTAATATCTTTCTTAGCTAAGGTCCCTTCATATTCGATTTGTTTCCATACACACTCAAAGGTAGTTTCAATAAATTCTTTCAGAAACACAAAACCGTCAGATTTGGACACTATTACTAATCGTTTCCATAATCTACAAAGTGGTCCCTGTAAATCTTTTGGTGGCCTTGTCCCGCACAGATTTTGCAAAGCTACTTGCCATTTCTCCGAATGTTCTTTCGACAGCGTATTGAAGCCAGGTACAATTTGTCTTCCAAATCTCTCTATACTACCCTTGATTTTTTCGTCCGATAAATCGCGCCTCCTCAACACAGAGACAACAGAACCTACTAATCCTATCAACTGATCGTGAAGGTCTTCGGACCATTCTACAGTATATACTTCCAATGTTCTTGCGAACATTTCAATTGCATTACTGATCGCTCCAGCAGCATCAGGAAACAAGCCGTTTTCCCTTTCTTGCTTTATAAAAGGAAGGAACAGATTCCAACAAATTTCTACAGCATTTCGAGATATCTCTCTCACTCTTTCAGGAGAAAGGTTTTTTATGTCATTCTTACGGTTTAATACATCTGAGCAACACTGACAAAGCACATTAATCATTGTTGGGAGTCCAGGGCAATGAGAGTTGATGCGTTTGAGAGCTCTTTCAAAACTCAGCTTCCTCATATCTTTAAAAATCTTAGCTATCTCCTCTGCATCCCGGCTATGCCGAATGCGCTGAAATGTTAGTTGCAAAGCCCAACATATATTTGTTTCAGTAGGGGGTAGTTCTTCTTGAAGAGGTAGCCATTCGATATCCTCAGCTAGTTTTCTCAGGATATCACTCTTGTTCAATTCTAAGATATTGGGAATTTTGTCGGTAGTAGTTTTCTCGATGGGTTTTTTATCTTCTTCGTCTATTTGCTCTACTTCGTGTTCTTTATCTTCTTCGTGTTCTTTATCTTCTTCGTGACGTTCTCGAAAAATATCAATTAACTTTCCAAAGAACCTGAATCCCTCCTTGATAGCACCTGATATGCTCACAAATAATTCTCCATATAGTCCTAATGAGGAATAGCCATTTCAATACAAGGCCCATTAGCTTGTGTGTAAACATTAAAATCCGTATTAGACCAAAACCAGTTTATGAAACGTTGACCCTCGAATGGTTCATTAACATATACCTTTTTCATGTCCGGCGAGACAAATTTAGTTTTTAGAGATCGAGAACCAACTCTTTCGAAGAACACGTGATAGAACATCGGATTTAGCAAGTGCTCGCTATAAAATTCCTCGTAGTATGATTTATACTCACCTTCTATATTTTGGCTTATTTCTTCCTGCAAAGGGATTCCACCAATGATGCTTATAGGTTTACTGCTTCCAAGCTTGGGCAGAAGCTTTCTATATGTCTCCCCCTTTATGGTTCCAGCTACTCGAAACAGACAAGTTTTACCTGATTCAACAGGAGGGCTCTCCCAACAACTGAAAGGTACATATTTTCCATCATTTGGTCTTTTCGGCCCACACGGATTTAGAGGACCATGGACCAGTTGAACAGGTATCGGTTTATTACCAAATTCACATAAAAGAATTGTATCGTCTTTTCTAACTAAGCCCATTTCATCTGGTGCATATTTCAACAATACCTTTGTCCATTTTGTGTCTTCTAACCATTCAGACGTTCTACTCTCAAAGCCTATGTTGCCCCGATGTAGACCACATAGCCGCAAAGGGTTCTCATTTGACCGGTTCCTCACAATGAAATCAGCCCAAACCTCAACCGTTTCATTTTCTAAGTCATATGTAATATATTCGATATAATGAAGTACCTCCAATTGGTACCCTTCATTTTCATACCTTTTTGAGCCAACTAGAAAACAAAGACCCATATTCAGTTCTCCTTATTGCTCATTTCATAAACTTATAAAAATGCATTATTAGTACTGATAATGCCATATAAGGTGTTTATGAAATTGCTATAAATTATAAACTACTCATTTGTGTTATAAAAAAATATACCTCTTCGTTCGCTTCATCAAAGTTGATAGAGGAATTATAGCTGTCGGTCGAAGACCTACAAGAACTTTTCTGAAAAATATTTACTTTTTGTTTACTTTTCATAAACCATGAAATACTCAGAATTTGTAAACAAACAGAGTGTCAAAATATATTAGCGCATACCACCAGCGCTTCAATTAATAAAGGCGTTTCTGAAGGCGTGAATATTGATTACAAATCTCAAAAAAAACTGAAAAAATTACAATTTCGTATTTCGTATCTCGTGAAGCGTATTTCGATAGAGGCTAAAAAAGATAGGAAATTTATATTTAAAGGGTTTACAAAAAGTTGCTTTCATGATATAATTATGTTTATGAATGAGAATCATATAATTTGTTCTGCTTTTGCTACAGCTATTAGCCTGCTGCTACTGCGCCGCAAGGCGCAATAAATATACCCCCAACAAAAATCTATTTTAATCATTCGTTTTTAACCACAGATTGCTCGGATTATGCGTTAGAATAAATAATTCGTGGCAATTTAACGCTGTCTGAGGCATAATTGGCCCCAGAATCAGTATGAAAAAATTGGAGAAAAAGCAGATGTCCGAAGAAAAAGTATTAATTTTCGACACCACCTTACGGGACGGTGAGCAGGCGGCCGGGGCCAGATTAGGGGCAAGAGAGAAGCTGGAAATCTCCCGGCAGCTGGTTCGGCTGAACGTTGATATAATAGAGGCGGGCTTCCCGGCCTCTTCGCCGGAGGATTTCGAGGCGGTGCGTTTGATATCCGAACAGATCGAAGGGCCCGTTATTTGCGGGCTGACCCGGGCCATACAGAAGGATATCGAGATATGCAGAAAGGCCCTGGCCAAAGCCAAAAAGCCCCGCATCCATACGGGTATCGGCGTATCCGAGATTCACATCGCGGGAAAATTCGCAGATGATAAATACGGCAGAACAATAGGCGAAAAACAGGCGACTATCATGAAGATGGCGGTTGAGGCGGTAAAGCACACCGCCCAATATATCAAGGACATCGAATTTTACGCTGAAGATTCCGGGCGGGCCGACCGGGTCTTTCTCTATGAGATTCTTGAAGCCGTTATCGAAGCAGGCGCTACCGTCGTCAATATACCCGATACCACGGGATATTCGATGCCCGAGCAGTATGGCAACCTTATCCGTGACATACGGGCCAACGTGCCGAATATTGATAAGGCGATAATCAGCGTGCACTGCCATGACGATTTGGGAATGGCCGTGGCGAATTCATTGGCAGGTGTAAGGAACGGCGCACGCCAAGTGGAAGGTACTATCAACGGCGTAGGTGAGCGGGCCGGCAACGCGGCCATCGAAGAGGTGGTCATGGCAATCCATACACGCCGTGACTTCTTTAAAGAGGTCGAGACGAATATCAACACCCGCGAGTTCTATCGAACAAGCCATATGGTTGCGGACTTATTAGCTATGCCGGTTCCCGTCAATAAAGCGGTTGTAGGACAGAATGCTTTTGCCCACAGTTCGGGAATTCACGTGGATGGATTTTTGAAAAAGCGGGAAACTTATGAGATTATGAGGCCAGAGACTATCGGCCTCGACCAGAGTCGTGTTGTTCTGACGGCTCGCACCGGACGCCACGGCCTTCAGCACCGACTCAAAGAGATGGGATATACATTGTCCCAGGAAGAGCTGGAGAAGACCTACGAACGATTTTTGGCCGTGGCCGACAAGAAAACCGAAGTTTTTGAAGAGGATCTTGCGGCAATAATCAGCGATGAGATTCACCTTGTAGAGCAGATTTACAAGCTGGAATATCTGCATGTGGCCTGTGGAACCGGTACGCTGCCGACCGCGAGCGTCAAGATTAAAACCAAAGACGAAACCCGGCAGGCCGCCGCATGCGGTGACGGCCCGGTGGACGCGGCTTATGAGGCGATAAGGGAAGCTACGGGTCTATCGCCTAAGCTGGAGAATTACACGATAAGAGCTGTCACCAGCGGCAAAGAGGCGCTCGGCGAAGCGACTGTCAGAATTACAGAGAACGGCAGGACCTTCATCGGCCGGGGTATTTCCACAGACATCATCGAAAGCAGTGCGAAAGCTTATATCGATGCAATCAACAGAATGGTCTCGGCGCAGAATAAAGGCCAGCAGCCGGAAGTAAAAGTGGAACTTTGAGGAAAGTCAAAAGGAAAAAGGAAAAACAATAGTTATGTGGTTCTCCGACCCTTCGACAAAGCACAGGACAGGTTTTGCTCAGGACGGGTTGTGCGGGAATGACAGTTGTGAATATCGAATGACGAAAGAGTAAAAGCTATGGGTATGACAATAACCGAGAAAATATTAGCAAGGTCGGCCGGTAAGGGTAAAGTTGTGCCGGGTGAGCTTGTGGATGCGAAGATTGATATTGTGATGTGTCACGACGTTACGACACCGCCGGCGATTTCGATGCTCGAAGAAAAGGGTATCGATAAGGTGTTCGATGCGGAGAAAATCGTTGTGACGCCGGACCATTTTCAGCCGGCCAAGGACATTAAAAGCGCGGAGCTTCACAAACGGCTGGACGGCTGGGCGAAACGACACAAAATAAAATATTATTACAAGCTCGGCAGGGCCGGGGTCTGTCATGCACTGCTGCCGGAGCAGGGGCATATCCGGCCGGGCGAAGTTATTGTCGGGCCCGATTCGCACACGTGTACATACGGGGCGTTCTCGGCGTTCGGTACGGGAATCGGCTCAACAGACGCTGCGGCTGCGATAGCGACGGGGCAGTTATGGTTTAAGGTGCCGGTTTCGATGAAGTTTGTCCTTAACGGCTCGCTCGGGGCCGGTGTTTACAGCAAAGATGTTGTTCTTGCGGTTATTGCAAGAATTGGCACGGACGGGGCGCTTTATAAGGCGATGGAATTTGTCGGGCCGGCCCTTGGTGATATGTCGATGGAAGCGCGAATGACTATAACGAATATGGCCATCGAGGCCGGGGCGAAATGCGGTATAATCGGTTTTGACGAAACTACAAAACAATATCTCGATGAGCACCTGAAAGATAAAACAGACTATACCGTTTACGAATCCGATAGTGACGCGGAATATGAAACTATTGAAGAGTTTGACTGCTCGGGTATCGAGCCGATGGTTGCTCTGCCGCATTTGCCGAGCGGCGGCGTGCCTATCGGAGAATGTGCCGGCAAGAAAATGGACCAGGCGTATATCGGCAGTTGTACGAACGGGCGAATCGAGGATTTGCGGATTTCAGCGAAAATTATCAAAGGTAAACAGGTCGCCATACGTACACTGATTGTGCCGGCGACGCCGGTTATCTGGAAGCAGGCAATCGACGAAGGATTGGTCGATATATTTTACGAGGCGGGCTGTGTAATAGCCGCACCGACGTGCGGGGCGTGTCTGGGCGGATTTATGGGTATCCTGGCGTCCGGCGAAAAGTGCGTCAGCACGACCAACAGGAACTTCGTCGGAAGGATGGGACATCCGGAGAGCGAGGTCTATTTGGCCAGCCCGGCAACGGCGGCGGCAAGCGCGATAGAAGGGAAATTAGCTGATCCAAGAAAGGTTATATGAGGAAGGGTTTATTATGAAGAAAGAAAAGAATCCAACAAAGTTTTTTGCGATTTTGTTTACAGTCTCGGCGGTGTGCAGCCTTCTGACTTTGATTTTGATGATTATCGGCGGCAAAACAAGTACGAGCCTTATGCTGTTTCAGGCACTGACGGCACTGCTGCTGGTAATAGGTGCGACGGGCAACTGGTATCAATATACTCAGAGGTATATTAAATACGAAGTCCAAAAAAAGCTGGATGAAGAACAGAAGCAACTTTAAAAAATATAAAATCAAAATGCAAAACGACAAAGCAACATGATCTTGAAAACCGGATTCCTGCTTGCACAGGAACGCCGAATGAATACCTTCAGCGACAAGAATATTTGGACAGACTAACAATATGATATTTCGGATGTTATTAAAATGATGAGTAAAAAATATATGATTACAGTGGTGGTGTTTTTTTGTATGGCGCTGTGTTCGTCCGTGCAAGCAAGTAAGCTTACTCACGGTCCTATGATCGGGCATACAACAGATACCACTACACGGATATGGGTTCGAGCCGACGGGCCGTGCAAGATGCAAGTTCGCTTTTCCTCCAAGGACAGGACGATTGTTTCAGAAATGATTCGCCTTGCGGAGGACAATAACTTTTGCGGCAGCGCGGAGGTAACGAGCCTTTCGCCCAAAACCACCTATAGTTACCGTGTGTTTCTGGACAATAAGGAACAGGGCCGTGACGTTCGGCAGGAAATCACTACGTTTGGCCGTGCTCTGGAGCCGGGTATTATTCGAGTCGGCTTCGGCCATTCTTTGAGAGGGAGCGGCGCTCAGGATACATGGAAAGCTGTCGAGGCGAAGAAGCCTGATCTTTTTATCCTGATGGGCGACAATATCTACTCGGACAGTACCGAGCCCGCCAAGCAGCGCAGGATGTACCTTCAATACCGGGCAGATCGATATTTCCGCGCTTTCGGAGCAACGACGCCGATTTACGCGGTCTGGGACGACCATGATTACGGTAAAGACAATTCAGACTGCACCCAGCCCGGCAAAGAGCAAGCTCTGAAGACTTTTAACGAGATTTGGCCCAACCCGAAATCGCAGGCCGTTCAGAATCCCGGCATATGGACACGTTTTACAGTCGGAGGAGCTGAGTTCTTCCTTATGGATGTTCGGTATCACCGCTCTGCCAATAGCGACCCTGACGGGCCTGCTAAAACAATGCTTGGCAAGGAACAGCTCGCCTGGCTGAAGAGTTCGCTGGCAAGCTCGCAGGCGGTTTTTAAGTTCCCCGTCTCCGGCAGCAGTTGGAACTGCGGGGGGCCGGAAGCCTGGAACCACACCTTCACGTTTGAGTACGATGCTCTTGTGAAACACATAGCGTCGAACCAAATATCCGGTGTTATTCTATTGGGCGGCGACCAGCACACGTGTAAAATCGCGGTGCGGCCAAAGGAATCATGGGGCGGCTATGACCTGCATGAGTGGATGGCAGGTCAGCTTTGGAACTCCAAAGCAGATCGAGACAAAGGGTACTGCCGCGGCTTCGGATTGATTACGCTGGATACAATAAAAAAGCCGGCAACTGCACGTTTAGAGTTTTTTGACCGGCTCGGCCAGCCGCATCAAGGACGACGCATACTCTATACTACATTAGGTGCATTGCGCGGGCTTTTGGACAGTCCAGCCGGAGTAAACGGGGTGCCGAAAGAAAATCTAAGATATATCGACAGGCTCAGACCGAAAACTTCCGGCCCGCTGTGGGAGATAATGCCCGTGACAACCGGTGAGACCTTAACAGAAAACGATTTGGATTGGCCATCAGGCGGCTAAAATAATGATTAGGAATCACGAATTAAGAGATTAAACTTTTTAGGTGAAGGTTATGGCTAAAGCACATGTATATCACAGAGATCATATAAATACGGATGAGATAATTCCGGCCAGATACTTAAATACAGACGATGAGATGGAATTGGCGAGTCATTGTCTTGAGGATTTAGACGG
>JABMRO010000058.1 GCA_013202635.1 Planctomycetota bacterium | reverse complement strand
GTGCCGTACTGGTGTAGCCAGAGACGTTTGCCTGTCCGGTCATATCTTGCGACCACAAAATCCCCCTGACCATTGTTCACTCTGGCTATGTTGCCAGATGTGTCGCCGCAGATGTAAACGTCGTTGTTATCACCCACCCGGATATTCCCGGCTCTTTCACGCGCGGCCGTGCCTATCTGGTCCCGCCACAGTAATGTCCCATGTTTGTCGTATGCGGCAATGAACATATCGGCCGCGCCCTTATTAGGCTTGGCAAAATCTCCATACGTATAGCCCGAGATATACAGGTTTCCCTCGGTGTCAAAGTCCAGACCGGTGCAGACGTCATGTTCGACTGTTCCCACCAGTCGTATCCATAACTGGTTGCCGGCCTTATCGTACATGGCATAGAATCCGTCATATTTGCCTTTTGTCTGCCGCTCGTCTGTGCTGCTTACATGTCCAAAGACATAAATGTTCCCGTTATCATCCGGGGTTAAACCCAGGGGGTCCTCAATTCCCGGATCGAACTGCCTGCTCCATAACTGTTCGCCCTCTTGGTTATACTTGAGAAGAAATAAATTCTTAGACGTGGTGGACCCGGAAGCATCCTTGGATTCCCTTTTGAGAACGAAGTAAATGCCGCCGTCGCTACCGGCTACTGCTGCTCGCGGAACATCGTCTGTCTCAGCTACAAGCTGATGCCCCCACCGGACCGTGAGGTCGTTCCTGCCCAGTGCCGCACTCGTTAGAAAGAGAGAGACTATCACTAATACAATTCTTTTGTCATTCGTTGTCATGCTCTGTTCTCCTGATATTTAAACCGACATTTCCCAGATGACTTCATAAACAGTACACCTGCACACTAAAACCTGTATAATAACATAATATGCGGTTCGATTTCAACACCACTTACCGTCAACTCATCCAAAATTTCTGTCACAAAGATCCAGGAATAGCTCTAACTATCTCTTATGTCAGCACAAAGAATCAAAAAGACTGCCTTTTCCTCATCTTGTGTCGCACCGACTATACTTGCCTTACCCATCTCAAGACATACAGTACCGGACCACTGCCAATCTACGGTATTAGGTGGCATACCATCCTTAGCCGGTTCCTTATCGATAGCATTCTCACTGAAGCCAAAATTCACAAATATTCGGTTGTGAGCTAAGATGTTTGCTGAAGCCAGAAAGGACTTACTATACTGATAGGATCGGGGAGACCTTACAACAGCCGGCTTTTTACTTCTTTCACTTGTTTTAGTAGGCATTGGCTGCTCTAAGTAAATTCTTTGCTCTGATTCGGTAGTTCCTCTTTCTCTCTGCCGAGATGCCACTTTCGCTCCTGAAATAATCCTTGCGTTATCCTCATTTTGCAAACACCTCAGAATATTGCCTATTGAGACCGAATTAGGTTTTTCTCCGATAGGACTCACCCCTAAATCGTAGAGTGCAGAAAGTCTTACTTCAACGACAAACGCCTCAACTAATATGGTTGAGTCTTTATACGGGTCCTCAATTAGCTCGGTTTTCCTTGGCTCGGCTCTCTTTGGCTGGGCCTTGACGACAGGCTCGGCAAGAGGTCCTGCCGCAATAAGTACAAAGGAAATTACACAAACTAATACTCCAAAGTTTCTTGAAATTTTTGCCATAGCCATAAGTTTGTCCTTTCTTATTCCATCTCACATATTGTTATACTGCCTACTACTTAGAGGCACAAATATGGGTTTTTGTTACAGAAAAAAACACAGATAATGCAATATTTATCACTTCCTGTGTAGTTTATATAGGGTAAACGTGGGTCTCCGATTGAAAAAGAGTGTTTTTTTTCTCTTGGATTACATCTTCAAATATGTTATAAAATGACCTGAGTATTGAAAGTTGGGTATTTGATGTTGGCTGTGTAGTCCAATCAATTCGAAGTGCTCGTGAATGGTTGCTGGAAATCATAAGTTGATTCAGCCGACAATAAATGCAGGTTGCAGGAAGGGATTATTGATGCACAGAAAAAATGCCTTTACGTTAATCGAGCTTCTCGTTGTTATTGCCATTATTGCACTACTCCTGGCTATACTGATGCCGGCTCTCCAGAGAGTAAAAGAACAGGCGCGGGAACAGGCCTGCAGGGCCAATCTAAAGGGTATAGGCCTCGCTGTTTTGATGTACCTGGATGACAACGATGACAGGATGCCCGACTTCCACACGCACACGGGCGCCTGTAACGGGCATCTCTGGTATGGCGCCAGAGGACAGTTGCTCAAGGCCAGCGACGATAGTTCATATTGGGGCGTTATATACCTTGAATATGTAAAAGAGGAGAAGTTATTCGGCTGCCCGACCTTTAAAAACTTCTCTCAGATTGTCGAACAGGAAATGCTCTACGGCTCCGGCGAAATAAATAATTCAGCCTTTTCTATGAACGGCTGGCTGACCGAGGAGAAATCTGTTTCCATCCCGCGTCATTCCGAAGTTGTCGTCGCCCACGACCATATGGAGCCCAGAATCGAAAATGGAAACGATATGCTCTACGCCAACGCGAGTGGCATGAATTTTGAACACTACAGAACCGGTGGTCGCAGGGACTGGTATCGCGGCATTTTCAGGCATTCTATTAAATCAGATAAAGACGATGCAACGGGCGGCAAGCTCAACTGTCTCTGGCTGGACGGCCATATCACAACCATCAATGAAACCCTCGGAGAAGACATACCTAAGCGATGGTATGACCCCCTCGACAAGAATTGACCTGCTGATAATCCCTGCTGCTTCGCCGTTCGATATAATCGGGATTCTCCTGACAGCGTTGTCACTCAAACGGCAACAATAAGCATATTACGTCCTTGTCCATAATATGGAACGGCCTTTGGTGGCTCCGGCTTCAGAGCCGACACCCGGAAATTCGGAATTTGTGCGGAAATTCTGAGTTTTTTCTCACTTCAAATTAAGATGGTCTTATTTCCTGCCGATAAGATAATTACAAAAAAAAGACCTGAATGTCACATGGCGAGCGTGTGTGGAGGTACGCTCGCTGTTTTTCTTTCCCTCAGCCGTTGCCGTTGTCTTTATTTCCTTCTCACCATCAACCCGGCCGGGCGTTAGATTTAATTATACCACTCCAGGCCTGGCGGCTCCCCTACTTTTTGAGTCCAGCTCTGGCCGTTTTTAGCGAATTCAACTTTATCTTTGTGTATTTTGACGATTGTGGCCCCATGTATCGTATTTTCCTCGTGTAAGATACTGTTGTTCTCGCTGATTATAGTGGAAGACAGGTCCTTGCTGTACAAAATACTTTTGACGAGTCCTGCTGGTTTGCCCGTTATGGAGTGAACCGCGGCCGACAAATAGCTTTTATATGGCCTATCCAGCCTCTCGATTTTATCAAGATAGTATCGCTTTTGTTCATAAAGACGCTCGAATCCCCACGTAAAAAATATCGTTACGAAAAATAATAGACTCAGAAATGCAATGGAACGGTTGATTTTGACATTCATTTTAACTCCCCCCATTTCTTGATTGATGACCAATTATACCATAATGACGAATTAAATTCAACCGGGAAGCCGCAAAAAGCCGTTTTATGGCCGCTTTGTGGGCATCAAGCTATAGAGATGGACAATTTTATCGGGCCCCGGCAAAATAATTTTCCCCGGCCCAAATCCCTTAAAATTGGGTTTGTTTGGGTTTGTTTTCACCAAATGTCCAATTGGATTTATTTTCATAATTCATTGTATTGTATTGATTTAGGTTCATTTGACTTTTTTGAAATTGGGTTTGTTTTGCGTACTCGATGCTCGATTCTGGATACTCGATTCTCGAAAAAGGCAGTGTAGAGCGTTTTTCGTATTGCGTATTTCGTGAAGAGTATCTCGTATTGAGTGTTGTGTATCTCATATTTCAGATTTCATATTGGGTGAGGGGGGGGAAACACTCCCTCTATAATTAGACCGATGTGCACTTTTGAGTCGAAAAAAGTCTCGATTTTCGATGCTGGATTCTTGTAACTCGATGTGCAGAAAGGAGATAAAAAATTTTGAAAATTTCGATTTTTGTTTTTAATTAGTATCGTTTTTGGCCGAAAAAAAGCTCAAATTTTCGTTCGTATTAAGTATTGCGTGATGTGTATTGCGTATTAGGTAGAGCATTGAAACGGTTTTCGTTCAGCTTAGTGTTCTTGACAGTTTCAATTCTCAAAGCCAGCTTTGTCATAGAAACTTGCCTTCGTCCACAGTTGCATTAAGATGCAACATATTTGAAGCTGACGAAATTCCTTATTTTTGTTGGAAATCGGGGATTTGGGGGTTGGTTTTTAGCGTTTTTTGTCGAAAATTGCTCGATTTTTCAGAAAATTAAAGAAAAGACAATCAATATATGCTGTCTCAGAAACGCCCTTATTAATAGAAGCGCTAAGTGTATGCGCAGATGTCTAAATGGTAGGTAACGTATTCGATTGGTACTTATGCCTGCCAACATGGCAGTAAATATAGTGTTGACAAATAGTTAAAAATATGAAAGAAATTGTAAGTAGTGTATAGTGAAAGAGTTGCAAGGACACTGTCCTATAATAACGTGATTGGCACGCTATTTGCACTACTTATATTGCATAACGTAAAGCTATCGGCAAGGAAGGCCGAGAGCGTGCTTTTCATACCACTCTTTGCATTCCAAAACGATCCAAAAATAAAGAATGTTTCTCATATATGAAAGGAAGTAAACAATGTCAAAGAAAAGATTTTCACCAAAAACAAATTTCAACAAGACAAACATCAAGAAGGTACCTGAAGCTAAGCCTGTGCTATACGAACTTCTAAATAGCAAGAATGAGAACATTTATACAGGCGTAGCAAAGCGCAATAGACCACAAGATAGGCTTGAGGAACATCTGCCAGGTGCACAGGATCCGATACGTGGAGCGAAATCGTTCCGTGTTAAGCCAATGCTATCACTAGAAAAAGCCAAGGCCGAAGAGAAGCGTATCATAAAGAACGAAAAGCCAAAATACAACGAGCAGGGCAAATAATCAAAGTAAGGGGCCAGATTGTGTCTCTGGTTATTCCAAATAATCGGTACAGAATTGTGCTTATTGAAGGAGCAGACAATGCCTGTTGATAAGAAAGATATATTCCTTTGTCATGCGAGTGAGGACAAAGCGGAAGTTGTCACGCCTTTGGTGAAAGCTTTAGAAGATGCTGGGATAACGTATTGGTATGACCAGGCTGAAATAAAATGGGGTGATAGCATAACTCAGAAAGTTAACGATGGCCTAAAAATATCAAGATATGTTGTCGTGATTCTCAGTGAAGCATTCCTTTCTAAGAACTGGCCACAACGTGAACTGAACTCGGCCGTTAATATTGAAGCTTCAGACGGGGACGTGCGGGTTCTTCCACTCTTGTTAGGACCGGAGAGAGTCAAGAGCCTCATTATTAAAAAATACCCCCTTCTGAGCGATAAAGCATACATTGTCTGGAACGAGAATGTGAATGAAGTAATCGAAGCACTGAAGCTTCGTTTGTCACAGGGTAAGGCCTCTGTTCGTGAAAAGTCCAAGATGGGAAGCGAGATATCTTTCGATATACCAATGCCGCCAATAAAAAAGAAGTTTACGCAAAGAGATAAAGACCTTTTCCTTAAGACATCATTCGGTGTAATCAAGGCATATTTTCGGGAGGGATTAGCAAGGTTGGAAAGGCAATACTCACACGTGGAAACAGATTTCACCGATGTCCACCGATTTAAGTTCATCTGTACTATATACGTCCACGGCGAAGTTAAAAGCAAGTGCAAGATTTGGATGGGCGGCCCCATGGGTTCTGACTCAATAGCTTACAATTCCGGACACTTCGATATTGATTCCGACAACTCGTGTAATGGGTGGCTCCGCATAAGCGATGACCTTAGCAAGCTTGGCTTCGATATCTCAAATTTGTGGGTGACAATGCCAGATGGAGACGAAAGTAGGCTTCTTGGTTCCGAAAAAGCGGCGGAGTGTTTGTGGCGAACATTTACTGAGATCCTTAATCAAAAGTAGGAGCTAACATGAGAAAGCGAAGATTCATATGCAAAAATTGCGGGTGCGAGTTTGAAAAAGATGTTTTTGAACCAGGGGAAGCCGAAGAAAAAGGCCGCCCGTCCTATCCAGTTACCTGTCCCAAATGTGGAAGCAACAAGGTAGAATAATAAAGCTGGCTTGCTATTTCAGACTTCGGTCATGACCAGTAGGACGTGCGAAGGAGAAAAAGGAGGCCGAAGCTGTAAATAAACAAAAGTAAAAGGACTGACTCAAGTGACGTAAATATGTAAACGTCCATGTTTTAACAAGGGGATAATAAGATGCTTCGTACGTTTATACAAGTCCAAGCCTTATTGTTGGTATTAATATCATCATACTTTTTAATTAAAGGCATGCTTAGCATATCAGCAAAGGATTTAGCTGAACTATCAAAAACAAAGTGGGGTTATAATAAAGCTGTTACAAAAAATTTCACTACTCAGAGAGCTGATACAATTGTTGGTTTTGTTTTACTTCTGTTAAGTTTCTTGTTTCAAACGATAAACTTATTATGGCCTATGCGATATGTTGATTTTGGTGTCAGCACAATAGGATTTATTATAGCCATCATAACATCAGCAATAATATTATTGACTGCAATTAAGAGCTCAAGTTTTCTGCAGCGAGTCTTTTATAAAAATGTATTGAAAATACTTAATAAAGATTACCCTTTGGGTAATGTTGCTGAAGTTTAGCTAGTAGAGTTCGCGTTGCACACCCTACATTTTCTATTGAATATTTACTATTGGTTGAAGATTGCCGCGTCGGCCT
>JABMRO010000057.1 GCA_013202635.1 Planctomycetota bacterium | reverse complement strand
TTTGTGTATGTTAAAAGGATTCTTATTGCAAATGAGCGAATAGTTAAGATAATGTTTACATCAAACAATATAATCTTATTAGTGCGTGTTTTATCATAGATAAAAATCCGTGCAGGAAGTTATCAAGGGGAAAAAAGAGGTGGAAAAAGGAGCTGGTATTATTCAAGAAAAGAAGCGGGAAATTAATAAATCCTTTCAGCTTATATTGTTAATGATACTGGTTTTTATACTTTTTGTAATGGGAGGCTGTTCGAAAACCTCACCAAAAGGAGCTGTTACTGAATCAGCAAGGGACATTCCTGTTGCTTACGACGTGGACGTGGTGGTAGTCGGTGGCTCCTCGGGTGGCGTAGCTGCGGCAGTCGAAGCAGCACAAAAGGGTGCGAAAGTATTTCTTGCTGCACAACGGCCATATCTTGGGGAAGACCTTTGCGGGACATATCGTTTATGGCTTGAACCGGGTGAGGTGCCGACCCTGCCACTGACAAAGAAAGTTTTTGCCGAGCCATCTGTCGCGTTGTTGGCACGTAACAGAATCAATTATACCTACGAAACCGACAAAACATCCGCCAGTGTCCACAAAGACACGCCGTCGCCATCGTTACTTGCTGACGGCAGATGGCACAGTGCGGCAAGTCAGAGTGTTCAGTATAACGGTAATGTGACCATTATCGCTAACCTGGGCGCTGAACATCAACTTGAGAAAGTCCACATTATGGCTTATCAGCGCCATAGCCGTACACTCGGCGATGACTTCGAAGTAGAAAGCGTTACTGTCTCTATTAGCAATGATAGACAACAATGGAAGCAACTCGCCGTCATTAAGAATCAAAGACTCGCCGAAGCCCTCTCGGAACCGTGGGGGCCGATTGAACTTTCAGCATCGATTACCGGGAAGGCCCGTTACGTGAAATTCCTGGTTAAAAAGAGTCCCGATGTCACTCGAGTGCTTTTGGGCGAGATTGTGATAGAGGATAAACGTTCATTCGCAAAGTCCAGTGAGGCAGCAGCACGAATTCCTCCAACTCCGATGCAGGTTAAGCGTACTCTGGATGAGGCACTGCTGGAAGCAAAAGTCCGGTTTTTGTATGGCTGCTATGCAACAGATGTCCTTTTTGATGATGATGGCGGAGTTGCCGGCATTGTCATGGCCAACCGTTCCGGACGACAGGCGGTCAAAGCCAGGATTGTTATCGACGCAACCTCCCGGGCAAACGTGGCGAGAATGGCCGGAGCAACATTTAAGCCATACCCGTCAGGCTTGCAAACATTTAAACGCATAGTTGTCGGCGGTGGACTGCGAACCGACAAAGACATTCAGTCACAAAATAAATCATCACCGATATCAACTAAAAGCGGCCTGGAATATACCGCCATCGAATACACGCTCAAAATACCGATGAAGGACGGCTCTTTTAATTCTTTTGCCAAAGCCGAACAAATCGCACGTGACAAAACCTGGTATCCCAACCAGCAAGATGCTTCGGAAACACTTTTTCAGGTACCGCCTGACCCAATGAAAGGTAAAAAGACTCTATCCGAATCCTGGCCGGGCGCGGAAAAAGTCGAACTTGACGCCTTCCGGCCTCAGGGCGTTAACCACTTGTTCGTAATCAGTGGCTGCGCGGATATACCCCGAGAGGCCGCCCAGAAGCTGCTGCGACCATTGGAATTAATGAAATTAGGCAGTCGCATTGGTGCTGCGGCAGCATTCCAGGCAAAGAATATAGCCAAAGCAGATAGCGTCAAAATACCCGGTAAGCCGGTTTCGGGTATCACTTCAGGAGATATCAAGGAGAATTTGAGTGGAATACGCAGGACATTAACCGAGCCTTCGAAAGTTCATGCAGACAAGCAGGCTATTCCCATTCTCAAAGAAGTGGATGTAGTTATTGTCGGCGGAGGTACCGGCGGAGCACCAGCCGGGATTTCCGCAGCACGGCAGGGAGCTGAGACGCTTGTATTAGAATATCTCCACGGACTCGGTGGAGTGGGAACGACGGGCTTTATCAGCAAATACTATTACGGCAATATCAAGGGTTTTACTCAGGAAATAGATGATGGGATAGCTGGCTTCGGAGGTAATTGGAAACATGCAGATGGCGGATGGAATATCGTTTTGAAAAAAGAATGGTACCGCCGTAAATTACGTCAGGCCGGCGCGGAAGTCTGGTTCGGTGTGCTTGGTTGCGGCGCGTTCGTTGAAGACGGATGCGTCAAAGGTGTAGTTGTTGCAACACCCCAGGGGCGAGGTGTGATATTAGCGAAAGTGGTTATCGACTCAACGGGCAATGCCGACATTGCCGCTGCGGCCGGCGCAAAGTGCGAATTTACGAGCGGCTCAGTCATTGCCGTCCAGGGAGCAGGACTTCCCGGGCATAATTTAGGCGCCGGTTATACTAATACGGACTGGACTTTTATTGATGACACAGACGTTGTAGATGTTTGGCGTGCATTCGTTGTCGCCAAGAAAAAATATAAAGAGGTTTACGACCTGGGCCAGTTAGTAGATACGCGCGAAAGACAACGGATAGTTGGTGATTTTGTGATGTCGCCACTCGATATCTCCAACAATCGAACGTATCCAGATACTATTGTGATTGCCCGGAGCAATTTCGATACGCACGGTTTTACGATACATCCGGTGTTTATGCTAAAACCGCCCGACAGAAAAGGGATGTTCGTCAATGTGCCTTATCGCTGCCTGCTGCCAAAGGGTCTCGACAGAATTTTAGTTACAGGACTTGGCGTCAGTGCCCACCGTGATGCAATGCCCGTTATACGTATGCAGCCGGATATTCAAAACCAGGGCTATGCCGCAGGTCTGGCAGCGGCGATGGCTGTCAAGAACGGCAAGAGTGTTAGACAAATCGATATAAAAGCACTTCAGAAACACTTAATCGAGATAGGTAATCTGCCCGAGAAAGTACTGACGGACAAAGATTCATACCCTATGCCAAAAGAAATACTTGCACAGGCTGTTGGGCGTATCGTTAATGACTTCGATGGGCTGGAGATAGTCCTTGCGCAGTTAAAGGAGACAATGCCGCTTCTTCGAAAAGCTTACGAGGTTGCTGAAGACGAGAAGGCCAAACTTAAATACGCCCATATCCTCGGAATGTTGGGGCATTCGTGCGGCTCGGGTACTCTTATAGAGGCGGTAAAATCCAGGGACTGGGACAAGGGCTGGAATTACACAGGCATGGGACAGTATGGGGCGAGCTTAAGTGAACTCGACAGCCTTATCATTGCTTTAGGCCGAACTCGGGATAAGCAGGGATTGAAACCAATCCTTGAAAAAGTAGAACAGCTCGACTCCAACAGTGAGTTTTCACATTATCGTGCTGTAGCAATAGCACTTGAGACTCTGAGTCATCCCGATGCTGCGGAACCAATAGCGAAACTTCTGAAAAAACCCGGAATGACTGGTCATGCTTTTATGGATATCAATACTGCGAGGCATCAAACGCCACCGGGGCCTGTGGACACTTTGACAAGAAACTGGTCCCTGCGGGAGCTGGTTCTGGCGAGGGCTTTGTACCGATGCGGTGATTACAAAGACATGGGCAAAGATATTCTGAAGGAATACGCACATGACCTTCGCGGCCACTACGCCCGTCACGCCCGGGATGTACTTAAAGAACAAGAATAAATAAGATCAAATACAATATTCATTATGTTTATGAAAAAGACAGTTTGCAGTCAGCTATCACCTGACTCTGAGAGTAAAATTATTGTTTTAGGAGAGAAAAGATGTCCGGAAAATATCGTTTTTCATTTGGTCCGTGGAATATTCACGAAGGCGGAGACCCATTCGGGCCAACGGTCAGAAATAGTATCGAGTTCGGCAAAAAACTAAAAATGTATAAGAAGCTCGGCTTTGACGGTGTGCAGTTTCACGATGACGATGCCGTGCCTGATATGGACAATCTGAGCTTCGTCGAAATAGCTAAAAGGGCAAAAGAGGTACGTTCCATGCTTGAAGGAGAAGGTCTTTCAGCGGAATTTATTGCGCCTCGGTTATGGGAGAATGAGCAAACAATCGACGGGGCTTACACCTCAAACGACCCAGCGGCCCGTCAGTATGCCAAAGACAGGAGCCGGCGGACGATTGATATCGCTAATGCCCTTGATACGAAACTGGTCGTTCTCTGGCTTGCCCGCGAAGGGACTTATATCCGTGAAGCAAAGGACAGCAGGCTGGCCGTTGAGAGAATTGTCGAGGCCATAAACGACATGTTGGCCTATAATACTGAAATTGAGATTGCAATTGAGCCCAAGCCGAACGAGCCGATGGACCAGGCCTATATACCGACAACTGGGCACGCCATTGCTGTGAGCTATCTCACCAGCGATCCGGATCGCGTCGGTGTTAACATTGAAAGTGCTCATGCGATTCTCGCGGGCCTTGATCCTTCAGATGAAATGGGCTTTGCCCTTGCTTATGATAAGCTGTTTACCGTTCATCTCAATGACCAGAACGGCCTGAAATTCGACGAGGACAAAAGCTTCGGTTCTGTCGATTTGCGAAGGGCATTCAATCAGGTACGCATACTCGACCAATATGACTACGGAAAGAGCGGTGAATTTGTCGGACTGGACGTTAAAGCTATGCGTACCCAGAAACCGGATGTCGCTACAAAGCATTTGTCTAACAGCAGAGAGATTTTCCTTGAACTTGTAAAGCTTGTTCAAGAGCTCGACAAAATCAACGTCGAGAAATTGATAGCTGAGCGGGATTACGAAGAATTAGATTTGTTGATAATCAACCATTTGATGGGTAAATAGGAAAACCGATAATTTTTAGAAAGTGTAACTATGGCAAATAATAAAACTGTTTTGAGTTTAGGTGCTCATCCCGACGACGCTGAATTTTTCTGTACGGGGACACTGGCATTGCTTGAGAAAAAGGCTGGAAGATTCACATCGCGACAATGACGCCCGGAGACGGCGGTACAGTTCAGTACAGCCGAGAAGAAATAAGCAGAATTCGCCGAGCTGAAGCTGCTAAAGCGGCCGGCATGTTAAACGGCAGCTACCATTGCCTCGAAAGCAGTGATATCTTTATAATGTATGACAGGCCAACTCTGCTCAAGGCCATTGAGTTGATACGAAAGGTTCAACCTGCTATCGTCCTTACGACAAGCCCAACGGATTATATGGTTGACCATGAAATAGCCAGCAAAATTGCTCAGACTGCCTGTTTTGCATGTGGAGTCGTGAATATCGAAACTGCCGGCGCCGAGCCATTCGAACCCATACCGTATCTCTATTACATGGATGCCGTAGAAGGAAAAGACAACTTCGGAACCAAAATCAAACCGGGCACAATAGTCGATGTAAGTGATGTTATGGATGTTAAAGAAAAGATGCTTTGCTGCCACGAAAGTCAGCGTAACTGGCTTTTGGAACATCACGGCATAGATGACTATGTTATTGCAATGAAGAGGTTAGGCGAGGAAAGAGGCCGGGAAATAAACTCGCAATTTGCCGAAGGATTCAGACAGCATCTGGGTCATGCATATCCGCAGGACAATATACTTAAGGACGAGCTTGGGGAGCTTGTTCACATTGTATAAGGAGAGTAGCGATGGCAAGAAAAATCAGTATGTTGGCGCCGCAGTGGTGGGATTATACTACACTTGATGACGAGATTCTAAACGATGCCGCCAAACTTACAGTCGAGGATATGGCCGGTTTGAGCAGAGAAGGTTTTAAGGTTGTGTTCTATGACAGTCTCGAAGATTTTTACTTGGCCGAAGCCCTTGAGTACATCACATCATGGAAGCAGGCCACGTCTGACAGCCCGGCTGGTATCTGTGGGCCGATTGGGCCGACCGAACAGCTTCCACTCGTAGCACGGCTGGTAAATGAATTAAAGCTGAACCTCAATGATGCTCATTTCTGGGGAATGGATGAATGGTACATGGACGGCAGGGAAGCGCCGCTATCACATCCATTGTCCTTCGCAAAGGCGGATATGGAGCTTTGTTTTAATCGGATTGAAGATAAGTTCAAAATGCCTGAGTCTAATATTCATTTTCCGAAAGCCGATACGACAGAGTATATCAACAGCTGGGAAGGTGTTCGCTGCGTGGTAATGCAGGGAGGCCAGGGTGACATTAAACACTGGGCATTCAACGACCCGCTAAAGCGAGAAGGTAAATATAATGACGCACCTCCAACACCGGAAGAATATCGCCAGCTTACAACACGTATAGTGGATTTACATCCAGTTACTATTATGCAGAATGCTCGAACCAGCGGCGGCGGCGTGGTTACCGGTGTACCGAAACAAGCTATTACGGTCGGGCCCGTCCAAACGTGGAAGGCGGAAAAAGTCTCGATATGGCAGGCGGGCATGCACGATAATCCTTTTGGGATGAGACTGACAATCCTTATGATAAGTAAAAAAATCGCCGACAGCTCGGTGCCAATGTCTCTTCTATCCGGGCATCCAAACGTTCAGTTTAATTTTTACAGACCTGCCATAGGTAAATGTGAAGCAGAAATGCACTGATAGATATTGAGATAGTATTTTGGAAAATTCAAAGCATGGCTACAGATGTGTTGATTCTAAATACAGCAGTGACAGATTTAAGAAGACCTGATTTTACATTCGCCGATGAGCTGGTCGGCAAAGGCGGCCTGGCTAAGTGTAAAACCAAGGATATGCCGAGTTACTCACAGGAGCAGTTAAGAGAATGGATAGAGCAGGGTTTCGCAACGGCAGGCGGACCCGGCAACACAGCCCCACTGATTGCAAGAACCGGCTTGAAAGTTGCCGTTGGAGTGAATCTGGGCAAAGGTGATTATGATGGTCTGGATGCACAGGGGAGATTTTTCCACGGTGTGATGACTGCAAACGATATCGATATGTCAGCAACTCATGTACATCCTGATTTGCCGACAGGAACGACATTCATTCATAGCACCTCCGGTGATGACAGAGGTGGTATTGCGTACTTTCCCAACGCTAATAACGATTTTGATTTTGAGATATTCAAAGAGGCTGTCGAGAAATTAAAACCCAGCATAGTTTACTATATGTATTCCGGCCTGTCCGACAGAGGTGATGCCAACGGAGGCCGGGACTTAGCTGAATTTATTAAATGGTGTCGCAGCAAAGGCGCGATTACGATTGTTGACAGCCATACTTTAACAGGCAATCCCGGTGAATTGATTAAAGCCGGTAAGTCTATAAAAGAATATCGGCTTTTAGAACCGCTCCTGCCTGAGGTTGATGTATTCTTTACATCCTGTGACGAGGCAAAGCTGATTCAAAATACCCTTGCCCCGCCACGAACATGGGACAAGTTTACAGAGCACGAAAACAATCTGCACTTTCTTCAGTTTTTGACCGAAAGGTTCTGGCTAAAAGCCTGTCCCGAGCCCGGCCGAGGCAGCAACAAAACAAAAATGTTCGGAGTCACCGTCAGCAATGGAGCTTATGAGATGCATATAGATTCGCAAGGCCATACCGGCGGGCCAAACAAAATAGAATCACATTTCATGGGAGGCGAGGTGGTTGACCTCGTTGGAGCGGGGGATTCGTTTCGGGCCGGTCTTATTACATACACAGCATATAATCTAAACCGGTTCAGGGATGGCTCAATAGATTTTGCCGAAGCAGTGCAGATGGGTAACCTGTTTGCTTCACTTTTTATTAAAGCATCTCTTGAAGATAGATATGGCAATATAAAAGCTTATGACAAAATGTTGAAAGTAGTCCGCAGCGATATGGCTTATCCAAATTTTGAGGCATTACGAGATGCTTTGAATAAAGGGGATTAGAAAAACAGAAAGGAAGTATCAATGGCCGCCAACGAAACCGGATTAAACTACCAGGATAAAGTTAATAATTACGCCCAAATCGGGGGCATCGAAACCTCCGTCTTGGATAACGACCTGGCCAAAGGAACACGAATCGCCTGGGTAAACACCGGGGCCGGTCTTCGATTTAAAGTGGTTATAGACAGAGCCCTGGATATCGTTGACGCCTTCTATAATCAATATAGTCTCGCCTGGCTCAGCCATGCAGGCCTAACATCTCCCCGTCCGGATGCCAACCGTGGACTTGAATGGCTTTATTCTTTTGGCGGCGGCTTATTGACAACATGCGGTTTAACTCATGTTGGCGGGCCGGAAAGCGATGAGTTCGGCGAGCGCGGTCTTCATGGACGCATCAGCAATCTCCCCGGAAGAATAGAATCAATTGTTCAGCCGGACTTGTTAGCAGGAAAACTTCAAATGAGCATTACTGCCGTGATAAAACAATCGCGGGTATTCGGACCGAATCTGGAACTCAGACGAACTATATCGAGCTTACTCGGTGAACCTACCGTTCGAATTCACGATGTCGTGACTAATCTCGGCAATACGCCTGTGCCTCATATGATATTGTATCACTGCAACTATGGCTGGCCGCTGGTTGATGAGGGGACAGAGATTTTATGCAAAGGCAAGTGGGCATCACGTGGGCTGGATATGGACAATGCCGTGTTCAACAGCAGACGCAATTTCCGAAAGTGCTCAAAACCTCTCGACAGCCACAGAGGTGGCGGTGAAGGCTGTGCTTTTATTGATGTGACTGCCGACAAAAAAGGTATTTGCACAGCCGGTCTTTATAATCGAAAACTCGGTCTTTCGCTTGTTTTGAAATATAAGAAGAGACAATTACCCTGGCTTAGTAACTGGCAGCACTGGGGACCCGGCGAATATGTTACTGCTCTGGAGCCGGGGACGAACCCGCCGATTGGTCAGAGTAATGCCAGAAAGCAGAAAAAGCTGATCCATATAGCTCCGGGAAAAAGCAAAACCTACGACCTGGAAATGACAGTCTTAACCGATAAAGACCAAATCAAAAGCTTTTTGAAGGCCGCAGGTCAATCATCATGACAGAACATATATTAACGGGTTTTGGATTCGGTCCGATCCAGGGTGGGTTGTTTGTCAAAGAAGCTTTTCAAAGCGGCAATTTCACACGGCTGATTGTAGCAGAGATTGACACCCGGTTAGTCGATGCAGTCAAAGCCAATAACGGAAGCTTTCATATTAATGTAGCCAAAGCCGACGGCATTGAAACGCTGAAGATTGATAATGTCGAGTTACTTAATCCCAACGTCCCGGCAGATAAACAAATTCTCCTTCAGGCTCTTTCTCAGTCCACGGAAATAACTACCTGCCTGCCTTCTGTAAATTTCTATGAATCGGCTTCCGACAACAGTATTGCCTCACTGATCGCAGAAGCTTTGAAAAGTAGATCGACAAAAGCAACAATTATATATACAGCGGAGAATAATAATCACGCTGCCCAAATATTAGAAAAAGCCGTCACCCAAAAAATCGGCACACTGCCTGAAGAGTCAGTGCAGTTTCTCGACACTGTAATCGCCAAAATGAGCCGGGTTGTTACAAACATGGCGGAAATAGCAGAGTTGAATCTCAAAACCATATCGCCCGGCATAGACAGGGCATTTCTGGTCGAACAGTTCAATCGTATTCTTGTAAGCAAAACAAGGATCTCTGATTTCAAGCCGGGCATTGATATCTTCATCGAAAAGGATGACCTTTTGCCTTTTGAGGAGGCAAAACTTTATGGCCATAATGCAATACATTCACTGCTTGGTTTTATCGGCGCTGTCAAGGGTTATGTAAAGATGACCGAACTGGCAAACGACCAGGCCGTTATGCAAATCGGAAGAGCAGCTTCTTTAGAAGAGTACGGGGCGGCACTTATTAAAAAGTACTCTCACCTCGGTGATGAGCTTTTTACTGAATCAGGCTTTAAGAATTCTACCGAGGAACTGCTTACACGAATGACCAATTCTTATCTGGGAGATACTATTGCCAGAGTTGTTCGCGACGTAAAGCGAAAACTCGAGATGAACGGCCGCATATTTGGAACGATGCAACTGGCATTGGAATACGGTATCGAACCGAGGAATATGGCTTTGGGGGCAATGGCTGGTATTGCTGTGCTGCTGGAAAAAGCGGAAGAATATAATCTGCCCGGAGATTTACGTTTCTGCGAATGGCGTAAATTAGACGACGTTAAAATAGAAAGAATTATCAGTTGGCTCCGGGCGGGACAAACAAACAAATATGCCGACCAAATCATTAAGTATGTCCAAAACGCCAAAGAACGCCTAAACAAACTAACCACAACGCTGTGATAATTTTAGCGAGGAAAAAGATAAAAGGACTGCAAGCAATGAGCTTACAGCCCTTTATTTCGTGTTTAGGCAACTTCATAGAAGAATCTTAGTAACCATAGTTGTGCTACCGACGCTTCCAACTCCAGCTAATTATTCTGGCAGTGTGTATGCCATAGAAGTATTGACCACTTACAAACCGGCCGATTACCATCATTTCCACTCATTCATCTTGTGAAAGAAGTTAATCCAGTACCTATTCCCCAAGGGCCTTCATCGCTTCCTTATACACATTTTTGAACTTCTTGATCGCCGCATCGTATTTTCCATCTGTTAAATTTCCATCTGCCTTATCGTAATGTTCCTGAGCTTTTACAACATGAAGGTTGTCAGTTCCCACCGCCTCAATAGCATCTTCTATTGCCTTATCTGCAATCCCTTTTACCAAGTCAACGAGTTCGTCTATGACACCCTGTGTATCCGCACCTTCTTCCTGGGCCTTCATAAGCTGTTTGACCGCTTTTGCAATGTTGTTAAGTGCCTTGTCAATTCTGTCATTATTGAATTCATCGATTGCTTTGTTCAATTCTTTTACGGCCTTATCCATTTCCTTCTCTGCATCCTCGGGAACATCCATGTCCTCAAGGACAGCTATGATATCTTCAATGGATTCTGCTGGTTCTGGGGGTTCAATCTCCCAACCATCTGAATCTGTCCAGGGAAATTCATCCTTAACGTCCAAGGTGGTGGATATAACGTAGGGTTCATCCACAAAACCGTCATTGTCGTCATCCGGCCCTGTCCAGTCGCTCCAGTGGTTGCCACCTGTCGGTGCATCCAGGTTGAACACATTGCCAGTGCTGGTTCCCAACACATCGGCTTGCGTCGCATTATCAATGAAGTTGTTGTTGTAGATTGTATTGCTGCTGGAATTATTGAGTCTGATTCCAAAGTTGTTGCCTGTGGAGGTGTTGCCTGTCAGGGTGTTATTATGGGAGTTGAAGAGATAGAATCCATTAGCACTGTCACTATCGCCTGTCACGGTGTTTCCTACCACATTGTTGTAGTATGAACCATCGACGAGATAGATCCCGCCTGCATTGTTAGTAAGGGTGTTCCCTGTAATGGTGTTGCCAAAGTCATAGCCATCTCCAAAAACATCTTCCTTGCCAGCGTTTTCGATATAAATACTAATCCAGTTGTCTAAGAAATTGTTGTTTCTTATGACAGTGGCGTAAGCAAGGTATACTTCGATTCCTTCCTGCGTGGTGCCATAGATAGTGTTATTTTCTATAGTGTTTTGCTTAGGCTCAGCGGGGCCGGGATTTGAATTACTAATCCAAATTCCAATGTCGACTCCAGTGATATTTAGATTCCTAACAGTAATACCGTTCTGGTTATTAATAAGTACTCCATAACCTTGCGCACTTGGTAGCAGTTCTGTTAATGTATAACCGTTTCCATCAAGAGTGAGCTCGTCGCCTTTTATTTCAATCGGTTCGTCCACATTTTGAGTTAGTGTGCCAGTTAGAGTGCCTAGGTCCCAAGTACCTACTCCCGGGTCGTCTCCCGTATCATCTTTCCAGCCGGTGGGAGTCAGGGAAATTACAGCGTATGCCGGTTGGATTCCTGCGGCCAGGAATGCCAAAAGAATTACGGCTGCGTAAAAATGTTTCTTTTTCATGATTATTCTCTCCTTTCGCTTCTATTTTTTTCGCAAGATAATGCGGCTAAATATCTAAAACTGTGCCTATTTAAATCTTTTCATTCATCCCGCGAAGGAAATAACTTATTGTCAAAATAAGTGCCATATTAACTGAAGTGTCATCTGTTTACAGGCATAGGTCATCACCTCCTCTGGCGAAAGGCATATTCAGCTTTCTGTAAAACGCATAAGTCTATAATAAGTTATTGCGTCAGAATGAAGATGCCGTAACCATATTTTGCTTTAACAGGCGGGAAAGCTCCAGACGAACTAACAAAAAAGTCTTTACCCCGCTCCATCAAATTAAAAATCTATACTATCCCTTTTCAATAAAAAAGTCAAAGAAATTCTTCAGTTTTTGAGTAATACAGTTGTGAAATAGAGGTTTGTGATTCGTAGGTCGTATGGTGATAGAGTAATAGAATAATTGCATAATTTTTGAAGATTGACGTTGGAATATTTGCGTTCTATAATGACGAAGGTCATTTTTGAAAGGTTTTATTATGGATTTTGAGCAGAACAATAATCAGTCAGTACCCATCGAACCGCAACCAACAGGGCCGAATTCCGGTCTGGGTGTGAATGGGCCAATAACGGCGCCAAGAAGGAAAGGGACCGGGTGGAGGATTTTCTGGGGTATTGTTTTAGCACTGTCGGTCATGGCAAATATTGCATTGTTTATGATGCTGATTGGAGTAATTGCTATGTTCGCAACGGGACAAAGAGGTATCCTTGATGAAGAAACTATACGAGAAGGGCCGGCAAGAACTAAAATTGCGATTATTTCGGTGCAGGGTGTAATATACGGCGAATCAGCAAGCGATGTCTATCGGCAACTAAAGGTAGTTCGGCAGGACAAACATGTCAAAGCTGTCATTGTTCGTGTAAATTCGCCCGGTGGGACGATTTCAGCAAGCGACCAAATCTATAAGGAAATCTGCAAGTTCCGTGAGGAAGAAAATATACCCGTCGTAGCCTTTATGCAGGGTGTTGCCGCTTCGGGCGGCTATTACACGTCGGTAGCCTGCGATCAAATCATAGCCGAACCAACTACTATTACCGGCTCCATCGGGGTAATAAGCTGGTATCTTGTCGTACAGGAATTACTGGAAGATAAGCTCGGCATTTTGCCTGTTACCATCAAATCCGGCAGGAAAAAGGACTGGCCCAGCTCATTCAGGAAACCGGAACCGGAAGAAATTCAATATATGCGAGACAAGGTAATCACTCCCGCCCTTGAGAGGTTCATAGAAGTTGTGGCTGAGGGAAGGAAAGCATCACTTACAATAGAAGAGGTCAGGCAGCTCGCTGACGGCGGTATCTTCGGTGCAAAGGAAGCGCTTGAGGAAAAGCTGATAGATAAGATTGGCTATCTGGACGAGGCAATAGAATTAGCAAAGTTACTGGCGGAGATTGACAAAGCAAAGGTAGTACAATATCGCAAGCCATTCTCTTTCGTTGACTTTTTCAGCTACCGCAAACCAAACTTATTAAATCTGAACAGAGCCACACTATATGAACTTGGTACCCCGCAGATACTATATCTCTGGAGCGCGTATTAATCATTCACGGGAATAAAAGATTATACAGGATTGCTCAGACAAGTAATTAATTTCCAAAAACTACATTATGTAGCAAGACTGGCAAAAGCATCTCCAACAAGCTGTAGCTACAGGAGGACGAATGACATATCAAGGGTTTAACTGTTTTTTGAATACACTTCTGTCATTTGTTGCAGAAAGGCGTTTTTTTTTCATATTGACGGTCGTAGTTACAGGACTTGCTGTAATTGGCAGCGCAGCAGAACCTTCGAAGATGCAATTGATAGAGACCAGAGCTGATGGTCACGGTTTTATCGAATGCGATTCAGGACATCCCTATATTGTTTTTGGTACAAATTACTATGACCCTCATACAGGCTGGGCACCAAAAATATGGCGGCGATTTGACGCTGAAAAGGTACGGCAGCATTTTCAGGTTATGAGCGCACTCGGAGTCAATTGCGCACGAATCTTTCTTACCGCCGGCAGTTTTCAACCAAGCGCTGAAACTATAGATGAACAGTCTCTTAAGAAACTGGACACACTAATTAAAATTGTCCGTAAGACTGGTATTCGGCTTTTACTTACGGGCCCCGACCATTGGGAAGGTCAGCCTTCATATTGGAAGCCGGATCGTTTTGCAGGTGAGGCTGCTTTGCAGGCACTTGAGCATTTCTGGGAGGTATTGGGCCGGCGTTATCGGGGAGAGCCAGCCATTTTTGCCTGGGACCTATTAAACGAACCACACCTGCCGTGGTTTGTCGAGCATTGGCGCCCTCATTGGAACGCATGGCTTCAGAAAAAATATAGAAGTTGGGAGTCGCTGAAGACCGCCTGGAACGATGAACTTATCGAAGGGGAACGATGGGGCAAGGTGGCCGTGCCGGAAAATAGGCCCGATTCGGGAAATCCGAGATTACGTGACTGGCAGCTTTTTCGGGAACATCTTGCCGATGAATGGGTTCGCCGCCAGGTTGAAGCTCTCCGCAGAGCAGACCCGACTCACTTGATTACCGTAGGTTATATACAATGGTCCTACCCACTTATTCGCATGGGCAATCCGAGCCGTTACTCAGCTTTCAATCCTCATCGTCAGGCCCGCTGGCTTGACTTCGTAACAATTCATTTCTATCCGACTCTCGGTAATCCATTCGGCTCTGAAGAAAAATGGGTGAGTAACCTGAGCTACCTGCAGGCCGTTTTAGCTTACTGTCATACATCAAAGCCTGTAATTTTAGGTGAATACGGCTGGTATGGCGGTGGTGCACCACAAAACCATCCTTATCTTAGTGAGGACGAACAGTCACGCTGGCTCAGCGCCGAAGTTGAGGCTTCACGTTCACTGGCCGATGGATGGCTTTCATGGCCGTTTGCAGACTCACCTGATTCGACTGACATCAGTCTGTTCGCCGGTTTGGTTAAACCAGATATGACTCTGAAGGTTTGGGGTCACAAGTTCAGAAAATTTGCAGTGAATCTGCCGGATTTAAAACATTCGGCACCTGAGCTGCCAGAATTTAATTTCTCGAATATCCTTACAGCAGATAGTAAAGAACTCAGTAAAATGCATCGCAGGTACGTTGAAACTATTCAACAAAAGATTAGGATTGGCCAGACGAATAAAACAGCAGAGAAGCTTCAAAAGTGAAAAAATGATTTATACAGATTTCAAACCTATGAACTGCTGATTATGAGTCAACTGCTGAAAAATGATAAGCACAATAAGAACATACACTTACAACATATAAAAAAAGCGATTAAAAGCCCGTTTACACAAAAAGAACAAAAAACACTTTGAATTTATTAGCACAAAATAACGGATTTTCCCGCCTCAAAACACGGATTACACTTCTTTACTACACAGGCCGAGTTATTGAAAATTAAAGCATTGAGTAAGTTGTTGTAGAATTTCCGTGAACTATCTTTCATCTGATAACCGATATATATCATAGTAGAACTTTGGCACTTTAGGGAAGGTCAAGGCAATGCAAGACACAATGGTCACCGAAAAAGAGCCATTAATTACAATAGACGATTTCCCCAGCAAGGTCAAGACAACGCAAAACACAACGGCCACCGAAAGCGAACCACTAATTACAATAGATGATTTAGCTACCTATAAGCAGAAACTCTTAATGCGGAATCTCTTAATCATGGTAATCGTGGTCAACTTGATAGTGCTGATAAGCATAATTCTGTTTACTTAGTACTATCAACTATCAGCTTTCACATTCAACAATCCTGAGAGTTTATTTAAGCTCAAATATGTTCCCCAACCAAACCAGGGGACTTCCCCTAAAGAAACATTATCGAACAGACAGATAACTGAAAGAATACGGCAGTTTAAATTCGGTCTGGAAAACTATAAAGCGATATGATACTCTCCAAAACAAGTTCGCCGTTTACAGCAAACTTAGAAACAAAAATAGACCGTTTGTCCTTACTTGACATCGGCCAAAAAACTAATGGGCGATACAGGACTCGAACCTGTGACCCGCTGATTAAGAGTCAGCTGCTCTGCCAACTG
>JABMRO010000778.1 GCA_013202635.1 Planctomycetota bacterium | reverse complement strand
GGCTTACACCGAGAACAACAACCACAAGAAACCACGGAAAAACTAAGTATGGAAACAACAGCGATGCGATTAGTGGCGCATCTTGAAATTGAGTCCAGTTCGCCGCAACCAGGAGAAAGGTTAGCAGCCCCGTCGCCGCCAGCCAAAGCCGAACCAGCCGGCTGGCCCACAACGTTCCCAGGTCTTGCCGGAGAATCGCCAGGAAAGGCATCATACGCGTTCCGAGTTTCGATATCTTAGCGGCCGAATCCATTGGCTTCATCCTCTTGTAATAATTGTAAATAAGCATTCTCGGTTGCATTATGACCGGAATGGATCCCCTGGAGCGAGACATTGCCGGCATCGACAAGCTTGAGCACCTCGGCCAGCGCTCCGCTCCGGCTGTGCCCGTCGCCAATCCCAACGACCAATGTATCACCGGCGCCAATGCGTGCCTCAAGCCCATCGAGCTTCGCCGCCTCCTGGGCCAGACGCTGGATATCCTCATCGTCGCCTTCCAGCTCCAATGTGAAGTCATCGCGGCGAAGATAGCGCTTCATATCCTGCATCGAACCTGCGAAGATCATACGCCCCTCATGCATCACCCCTATGTGGTCGCATATCTGATCGATGTCGCTGAGAATGTGCGTAGCGACCACGACTGTCTTGGTCTTTCCTAATTCGCGGATAAGGTCCAGCGTAAATCGCCGCGCCGAAGGGTCCAGGCCGGCGGTCGGCTCATCCCACAGCAGCAGAGGCGGGTCGCCGACAAGAGAGGCGGCAATCCCTAAACGAGTGCACATCCCTGTCGAGAAGGTCTGTATCTGCTGTTCAGTAGCCCCAAGAAGCCCCACGGCGCGAAGCAGCGCCGATATCCGGGGCTTGCGAACCTGGCGCGGCAGCCGGGACAGCTTGCCGAGAAGGTCCAGGTATTCGATGGGTCGTAAGTTGCCGGGCAGCTTCGGATTTGTAGGCAGATACCCAATCTGAGAACGGACACCAACCGCGTTGGGCCCGCACGATTTGCCGAAGACCTCGGCCCGGCCGGCTGTGGGACGCTGCAATCCCAACAGAAGACGCAGTGTTGTCGTCTTGCCCGCACCGTTAGGACCTAATAGTCCGAAGACCGCTCCTTGCGGCACTTCCAGATTCATATCGTTGACTGCGATAAGCCGCTGGCCGTATATCTTCGTCAGATGCTCCGTGCGAATCGCTAATTCCATCCTAAGCTCCTCACCCACGCTTAACTACATGGGTATACAACTTCTTAACCCTGTCAATCATAACCGAGCTTCTTACGTTTTTAAGCGGTTGGAAACAAACTCGCCCTATATACCATCATTATAAAGGCTAATCAACGCCAAAATAAGTTTTCATAATAGTACACCTCCAATTCAAAATTTTCCGTTTACCATGTAATGATTATAAGCATCACCATGGAGGTGCAATACGTATTCATACTAACTCCACAGATGTCAAATTTCATGATTGATGGAAGCACCAAACCTCAAATATTTGCCTAAAAAATGAATATTTTTTGAGAATTTTTCATTATTTTCGGATTAAGTAAACGGTGAGAAATAAATGTATCAATCTCAATTGCCTCTGCTACTACAAGCAACTCAGCAGTAGGGGCTTTTCAATTTATTAGGGATTGAATCGCATGATCAATGATCATATCATTTCTTAGATGGACCAATGGTATTACGATATCTAAAGATTTCATTTTTGAATGTGTCATATCCGGGTTTTTTGCTGCCGTCCTCGTATTTCAAGCCCAGTGACGTAAGGTACTTCATAAACGGTTCATGCTGTAAGGCGGCGGCATCGAGATATCCTTGGAGGGCTTTCTTGGTGTGTTCGTAGGGCCAGTCCATGGGGGCCAGCCATGAGATACCCAAGATTTTATTTTCCTTGCCTGATAGCCAATGAAACAGGGTCTGGATAAATTGTACCTGTAATTCAGGCGAAGAGTCGATATCGGGATGGGTAGCGCAGCCAACTTCAGTAATAAGTATTTTTTTGGGACCGGCGACGCGGATGGCCTCCTCTAAGGTCCTGGCGAAATATTTGTAGTGGTTTTTATCCAAGGCCTCGTCGGTGGGCGACTTTCCAAAGGCACTACAGGGAGTATAATAGGTAATCCCCAAGTGGTCACAATAGGGTTCGAGTTGTTTCCAGAAGGATTCTCGTCGTGATTCCACCAGCACGATGCCCACTTTGATTTTAGGCTTCAGTCGGCGGATGACTTTTTCTCCATGCTGGAAAAACTCCAAATAATCGCTCCACTCCTCGTAGTGCTTGCCAAAGTAGTTGTTTACTTCATTCCCGATGTTCAGATAGTCGATATAATCGCCATATCGCGGCAAGAAGGCTTCCAGGTACTTCTGCCATCGTTCCAGCATGTAAGGGTTATTGAAGCGTTTGCCTTTCAGATAGCCCGGCAGATGTTTTTGGTCCATGTGAACATTTGTAAAGGTGATCGAAATTTTATAGTCCCCTTTTTTCAGTTCCTGCAGATGGGCCTGGAATTCGTCATTCTTATTTCCTGACCAAACGTATTGGCCTGGTTTGGGTTCGAGCCATTGCGTAATTCCGACAATAAAGTTCAGCCCCAGTTCGTTTGCCATTTGCCGGGAAGATTCATCGCGATATTTTGGTACATGGTTTAAACCAATAGGTATTTTGGCGTGGCTCTTTTGTCCGGCCTTATCTGTTTCATTATGTTGGTTGGGTTTCTCGATGGCCTTTTCTGTAATGTTTTTTGCTGTTTTTTTCGCTTCTTTTTTATCCGGGCCTGAATAGACCAGTTTCAGATCGTCAATATACACCTGTGAACCGGGCGCACCGGTTCCTTTCGTGCTCTGCACCATAAAGGCTATAAACATCCCGTTGTCGGTTGGAGTTACCGGCATGGATACCTTGAAACTCTGCCAACCGGGTACACTTCCGGCTATAAGGGTATCGACGTTGTAACGGCTGAAGGAGTCATTGGCTAGGATCACCTGAACGCGAAAATTCGGTTTTAAGGCGGAGGTGTTTAGAAATCCGGAAAGGCGGGCGATGGTAGCGCCTTTGTCCGTGTGTTCGCGGACATTGGTAACGATGAACGTGCTGGCGTCTTCGAGAGTTTTGTCTTCTTTGACGTTCCAACCGATAGGATTCCATATTAAACTATATGTACCGCTCTTTGTTTTATTCTTGGTAACCGCAATAGCATTGCCGCCGTGGTTCGAGGTGAACCAGGGATAGCTTCCCAAGACGTTATTGGCTGATTCTGACAGGTCTCCCTTTTCAAATCCACCGTTAGAAAGCACGTTTCCCGAGTCATACCCAATTACCTGCCCCACAGCTATTGTCCAGAAGCATAGTAGTAGAAATAGTTTTAATGTTTTCATGCTATTCCTTTAATCGAGATTTCCCATATACAATCATTTTAACAAATATATGTTGGGGCACTTATGTTACCACCTGATCCCTTCGGATTCAATGGACATTTGCTGATATGTTGTAACAAGGATGCCTCAAAGAAAATTTGTGGCAACAGGGATTATAGTATTTGACTTTGAGCTCTTCATAGATGGCTGTTCTTAGTACCACCAGTAACAAATGGGCTGGGAGTTTGAGACACTTTCAGCTTCTTTTCTTTTGTTGGAGACCTTCGGTGCTATTCTGGCGTTACTTTTGTCCGTTTTCCCACTTCCCGGATTTTCCAAGTAGTGTATGACAGTCAAACTGGAATTTGGTAGTATGGATTTAGTAGTATGTTAATAATGGTATCCACCAGAGCGGTTGATGGTACGGCCTCCAAAATCGAATCTCACCGGTAGCCGCACAGTGATGCCAAACTTTCGGTGGGCGGAGATGGAATCTGCTTCATAGTTGTCTCGATATACAGTGCCGTTTCGGTGTCGCACGTAACAAGCGTTGCGATCCGGGATTCGGGCGTTGTTTCGTATTCATAGAGGAAGGAAGAACGTGAAAAAAGGGGCCGTTGTCGTGGTGTGTTTTGTATTTGCGGTTGGTCTTGTCTTGATCTTTGCTGCAATATCAGGCCGTTGTGCAGAAGAAATACCTTTTACAGAATTTAAGAGGATACCGAATGACAAGCCGGTTATTTCATCAGGAACTGAAGGTTGGCCCACGTTTATGTCGGACCCCTGCGTGATTAAGGATGAAGAAGGTTATCACGCTTTTTTTACGAACCTATATTTCAAGAAAAACGGACGCTATTGGATATCCTTCGATCCACAGAATCAGAATGAATTTGAAATGCATGAATTTCTTGGGACCGTTGCATACGCGTTCTCAAACGATCAGGGGCTAACCTGGACGCTGCGCAAGACGCCCTGTGTCTTGTCCGGTCCTGAATCCTGGCATGACGATGATCTTGAAACGCCTTTTGTCCTTAAGGACGGTGAACGACTGGTCCTGTTTTATTCGGCGCTCGGGAGCCGAAACGGCAAGAAATTTCTCTTTCGATATCAGATAGGTGCGGCAACTCTGGAACTGGACGGCAAAACGATCCGCGAAAAGCTGCTTGATGAATCCGTGCAATTCACCAAAAAAAAGAAACCTGTTCTGCCTTACAATACCAGCATCGTGCATCACGACAACAACACCCAGGAACCCAGTGTTATCCTCAAAGATGACAAATTCGAGTTGTTTTATATCGGGCTTACTCTGAAAAAGCCCGAACAACAGATCCCGGGTGTGTCCGGGCAGGGCATCAAAAAGGTCGCCTTGTACAAGGCTGTTCTTGATAAAAATTTGAATATGGTCCGAGCGGAAGACGATGTGCTGATCAACGGCGCCAATATCACTGAAGTGCATTACCATGGTGGTGCTTACCACGTTTTCTCGACAAAATCCCCTCCATGGTATGCAAATTACCCGGGAAAGGCGGAAAAGCTGGATGATTTTCATTATAATGAGTCCATTACTTATTACCGCTCTGAGGACGGGAAATCCTGGTCTGATGCCCGAACCATTCTCGAGAAAGGACCAGAGAAATCATTCGACAATTGGGGCATCATGGCGCCAACCGTGGTGTTCGAGAAGGAGCATATCGTGATGTTTTACACTGCCTGGCAGGTCGGGAACCAGACAATGACACCACTGCCGACCGACGGTCGTTATGGATTAAGACGTGGTCAAAAACAGACCATCTGGGGTACACTCGGTAGAGTGGAAGCCATATACAAACCTGCCCTGTCAGATAATTAAGGATTGGAATGCCCTGATACGTTTAAGAAAGTTAGGCCTAATGAGGTTGTCGATGTCTGAGGGAGAGGTGCAAAATATTAGAATTCTTCGAAACGTTACCTCTTTCTGTAGCTGAAAACACCCTGATTTCAGGTGACATCTTGTCTCCATAATGACACCACAAATGTTGATTTTGCCTATATCGAGTCCGAATAAATGTTAATTTTTTGCGAAAATATGAATTTTTTTTAGACAATTTTCTATGTGATATCGGATTAAGTATACGATGCCAATCCTTGTACTGAACAGGATTGATACGATACTTTGATTTTAATCAGAATCTGTCGCCTACGGTTTTGGTGAAAGCATTTGACGAAAGTGGTGTGAGAACTTGTGTTTTCAAGGGAAGTTTGGTATCATAGAAAAGTGAATATGGAGGAATGAAATGAAATTGGCGTTCAATGTTAACCCCAAAAAAATGGAGGATTGAATGATGAAAATACGTATGGTTTTCTTTTTCTTATACTTCTTCTTCGTTTTACACGTGGGATTTATTCAAGCCGATGAACTGGATGAACGAGCGGACTATATCCGCGAAAATTACACGAAATATGAAAAACGAATCCCCGTGCGTGACGAGGTGAAACTCTTTACTGCTATCTATACACCAAACGATACCTCGAAAGAATATCCGATACTGTTGTTACGCACTCCCTACAGCATTAGTCCCTACGGCCCCGACCGATACAGCAGCCGAATCAGTCCCCACGAAGAATTCGAAAAAGAGGGATTTATCTTTGTTTATCAAGACGTGCGCGGCCGTTTTATGTCGGAAGGTGAGTTCGTTCATATGACTCCTCATGTTGCAGATAAGAAGAGCAATTCTGATACGGATGAGAGTACGGATACCTATGATACGATTGAGTGGCTTTTGGAACACGTCCCCAACCACAACGGTAAAATTGGCCAATGGGGAATCTCTTATCCCGGATTTTACACATCCGCCGGATCTATAGATTCTCACCCCGCCTTAAAGGCAGTCTCTCCTCAAGCGCCGGTTTCCGATTTTTATTGGGATGATGTTTACCATCACGGAGCCTTTCTGTTGAATCATTGGTTTGGATTTCTAAATCGTGTGCAACAAAGACGTAAAGGGCTTATTGATGAACGGCCAGATCCTATCTACGAGATTGAAACGACAGACGCGTACAAATTCTTCATGGATGTGGGACCATTGAAAAATGTGAATGAATCATATTTCAAAAAGAAATCCAAATTCTGGAACTATATTACACGCCACCCCAATTACGACAAGTTCTGGCAAAAACGCAATATCCTTCCTCATCTGAAAAATATTAAAGCAGCAGTGATGGTTGTTGGTGGTTGGTACGACCGGGAAGATTTGTTTGGACCCTTGAATACGTACCAAATGATTGAGAAACAGAATCCCGATACGTTCAATATGTTGGTCATGGGACCCTGGTATCACGGAGGCTGGCTTGGCAGTAAAGGCAGCGAATTGGGAGACACAGATTTTGGTTTTGCTACCTCGGAGTACTATCAAAAGAATGTAGATATGCATTTCTTCAAGCACTTTTTGAAAGACGAAGAAAGTGAATTGAACCTGCCGGAAGCCTTGATATTTGAAACCGGGGCCAACCGCTGGCGACGATTTGACCAATGGCCACCGGCATCCGCCGAGAAGACAAGTTTCTATTTCCACAAAGGCGGCAAATTATCATTTAATAAACCCAACGAAGACTCTGATGCTTATGATTCCTATATCAGCGATCCAAACAAACCGGTTCCTCATACAAGAGATAATTCGAGGTGGATCAATAACACATTTTATTCAGAAGACCAACGATTTGCTTCTCGGAGGCCGGATGTGTTGGTGTATCAAACAGACATTCTTGAAGAGGACATCACGTTAACGGGAACCATTCAAGCCAATCTCTTTGTTTCCACTACTGGAACAGATTCGGATTGGATCATAAAGTTGATCGATGTCTATCCTGACGATTTGGAGGAAAAATCTGCTCAACAGACCTTAATTCGCGCCGAAGCATTTCGCGGGCGTTTCCGGGAAAGTTATATGAAACCTAAGCCTTTAATATCCAATGAGGTAACTAAGATTTCATTTGAATTGTGGGATGTTTTGCATATGTTTAAGCGAGGGCATCGAATTATGATACACGTGCAAAGCACATGGTTCCCATTTATCGATCGCAATCCGCAGAAATACGTGCCGAATATTTTTGAAGCAGATGAGGGCGATTTCATCAAAGTCACCAATCGGGTGTATCGATCTAAAAAGTATCCCAGCCATATTGAGGTCGGTGTGTTACAGCAAATATTTTGATGTAGAGGAAGGCCAATGAAGCTGATTTGCCTTATTTGCTGCCAACTATACTCGGCAGAGAAAAGAGTGTATGTGCCTATAAGGCACTAAAGCAAGCTCAATACCTATTGGCCCCCGGCACTGTCGGGGGTCGTCATTACTCGGCTAGGAGTCTGTCCGAGTAACTGATTTTGGCTTTGTCTTTCTGCCTTGCTTTGGTCTTACATTCTGATTTTCACAAGTAAGAATTTATTTGCGGCTGTAATTACGCCTTAATTTCTCAAAATCGCCGTAGTCTTTTCGAGAAAACAGAAATATCCAACATGATATTAAGCAGCAATCGCGTACTGCGCTCTGAATAGTTTCAATAAGTTGTGAGTCAGGCAGACAATCGCCCACTCGCCACGCATCTTCTCAAGACCCCGCAGCGAAAACTGAACAAATCCTCTCGCTCGTTTGATCTGACCAAACACCGGCTCGACGATGCTCTTGCGTTTGGAATAAGTTTCGCGTCCCTTCCTGGTGCGGAGCTTCCTGGCCATCTTCTCCTGAACGGTTAAATCTTTTGGCGGCCGACCGCAAGGGACTTTCGTCGCAGGATCATTGTGCTTAGTTCTTTTGGTGGCAATATACGCATCTATTTCTTTATCTTCGGCGAATTTAACATTCGTTTCACTGTAATAGCCGCTGTCCGCTGAAGCAGCTTTGATCTTCTTATCCCGGCCAACATTGTCCTGTACCTGCTCTAACATCGGTTCAAACTGCTGCTTGTCATTGCTTTGGCCGGTTACATCACAGGCAACGATTATCTGGTTGGCACTATCCACCGCAGCCTGGGCATTACCGCACTGATCCCAGCCTTTATTGTTCGCTTTCATTATACTCGATTCGGGGTCCGTAAAATTGTACTGCTTATTGTCTGCGGGAATCTCTGAAACGGCCTTGCGTTTTCTACCACGTTTAGGTTTGTCACCGCTTTTAGAATCTTCTTGTTCGCGTTGCTTCTGTGCCTCCTGGGCAGCAGCCCTGGCTTTAGCTTCTAATGTCTTTTTCGCCTCCTGAATGCGTTTTAGACGACTTTCGCGGCGAGCTAATTCTTCCGGCAGTTCATCTCCACGACAGTCTCGGCCATATTCATTATCCTCCTGCCGGTCAATTGATTCTGCCTTTTCAAATAACTGTTTAATCTCTTCGGTCAAACGCTTTTCTTCTTTGAGCATCCTGCCGTAACTCATTGCTTTGTGCCGGGAAGCATTGGCTTTGATCTTGGTACCATCAAGAGCAACATGGCCAAGCTTGACAAGCCCGGCTTCCTGACAAAGCTGCAAAACCTGGACAAATAACTGTTGCAGCTCTTTAAGATGAAGCTTGCGAAAATCACTGATCGTGCGAAAGTTCGGTATATCGTCACCAACAATAACTTTGAAACTGATACGCTCCCGGCAAGCCTGCATTATCTTGCGAGAACTGAAAATACCGCGACAATAGGAATACAGCAACAAAGCCACCATCATACGTGGATGATACGGTGGAAAGCCGCGTTCCTCTTGCTCATACTTTTGCGTAATAACCGAGATGTCCAGTTCACCTACGGTGTCAATCAGGAAGTAAACCAGGTCGTTTTCAGGCAGCCAGTCTTGAACTGATGGTGAAAAAAGGTACTGCTGGTTGGGATTCCATGGCCGATATGTTTTACCCATCCGTGAGTCTCCAAGAATTGAATTTCTCTTATAAATATCGGCCTGTATTATACCTTTTCATTAAAAACTGTACAATTATTACTCGGACAGACTCCTAGATTGTGTGAAGGGTAAGTC
>JABMRO010000777.1 GCA_013202635.1 Planctomycetota bacterium | reverse complement strand
CGAAAGTATTGATGGTCATTCGGTAGGCAGTGCGTGGGGTATAAATGCCTTGCCTTACGGTAACCGCGGGATGGATATCGTAGAGGCATTCTATGAAGGGCCTTTCTTCAGTGACAATTTCACCATAGCGATTGGTAAGATAGACTTTACCGGCATATTTGATGCAAGTGAATATGCTGATGACGAATGCGGTCAGTTTATAAATGCCGCTCTTGTTGATGATCCGACGATACCATTTCCGCAGCAAAGCCTTGGAGTGGTGCTTACATGGGACATAACCGATTCGTGGTATCTGATGGGTGGTGTTGCTGACGCCCAGGCTGATGTTAGAGAGACCGGTTTTAGAACGGCTTTACATAAGGAAGACTATTTTTTCTATGCACTTGAGACAGGAATTACTACAGAGCTTGATTCTGCCAATGGTGCAATGCCGGGAGCATATCGGATAGGTCTCTGGAACGATCCACAGCCAAAATTTAATTCAGACGGCATTAAGAACTACCGTGATGATGTTGGTGTTTATACAAGCTGTGACCAGATGCTTTACAAGGAAAATGCCCAGGCCGAAGATAGCCAGGGACTTGGTGTATTCGCAAGATATGGTTATGCGCCCAGCAAGAAAAATGACATTACCAATTTCTTCAGCTTAGGTCTCCAGTATCAGGGGCTGTTCGATGGCAGAGATGATGATGTTCTTGGCGCAGGTTACGCCCACGGCTTTTTTGCCAACGCTGCGGCTTCGACATATCCGGAAGATCATGAAAGCACCTGGGAAGTTTACTATAACGCCCGGGTTACGCCTTGGTTCAGTTTAAGCCCAAACATTCAGTACGTGGCCAATCCTGGCGGCTCCAATACCGCCACAGATGCTCTTGTCTTTGGCCTGAGAGCACAAATGACATTTTAATATTATATCGAAATGTTCAATTGGGCTAACTTTCTAAAAGGATATTATAAAGGCAGAAAGGAGACAATAATGAGTGAAACAAAAGCTAACAGGATTTCTCTGGCTCAGATGCGGTCAGGCCAAAAAGGCAGGATTGTAGAAATCAATGGCGGTTACGGTTTGGCCTGCAAGTTAGATGCCCTGGGAATCAGGACAGGCAAAGAAATCACAAAGATAAGTGAGCAGTTGGTGAGAGGTCCTGTTCTTTTGCAACAGGATCGCACCCAGGCTGCCGTGGGGTTTGGTATGGCTTCTAAAGTACTGGTGGAAATTACTGGGGAGGACTAAGAAATGAACATACTTCTTATGGGAAACCCTAATGTCGGCAAGAGTGTTGTTTTCAACCGCGTTACCGGTGCAAATGTTATTGCCTCCAATTACGCAGGCACCACGGTTGAATTTACAAAGGGAAGCATGAAGCTCGGCGACAAACGTGCAGAACTTATCGATGTGCCCGGAACATACACTCTGGAACCAACCTGTAAAGCAGAGGAAATAGCAGTTAAAATGTTCAACGAGCGAAAGGACGGGGATGTAGTCATTAATGTTGTGGAGTCCACGAACCTGGAACGCAGCCTGAATCTGACGCTCCAATTGCTTAAACGCAAAATTCCTGTCGTTGTAGCACTGAATTTCTGGGACGAGACAAAGCACAAGGGTATCTCGATTGATTATAAAAAGTTGGAGGAAATTCTTGGAGTACCTTGTGTTCCCATCTGTGCCGTGACAGGCGAAGGGGTTAATCATCTGGTAGAAAAGATTAAGGAGGCAAAACCTTCCGGCTACGAATATGAAGATAATGAGAGGTGGCAGAAGATAGGCAGCATTGTGGATGAAGTGCAAAAGGTCACCCATCGCCACCATACGTGGCTGGAAAGGCTCGGTGACGCCTCAGTCAGGCCGCTTACCGGAATTCCTATAGCTGCCGTAGTGATGTTGTTGGCATTTAAGGTAATACGTTTCATCGGTGAAGGACTTATAGGTTATGTAGGTGAGCCCGTCTTTGAAAAGCTCTGGGCACCGGTGATGATGAAACTGTCGGCTGTTATGGGTTCCGGGGGATTTCTTCATGATCTTGTTATAGGCCAGCTCATCGACGGCGAAATAGATTTTGGGCAGTCTTTCGGCTTATTGACCACAGGACTTTTTGTTCCAATTGGTGCGGTTCTGCCGTATGTGTTTGCATTTTATGTGGTTCTCTCGCTTTTGGAAGATTTAGGCTTTATACCCAGATTAGCCGTTATGGTAGATACTCTGATGCACAGACTGGGCCTGCATGGCTTTGCAATAGTACCAATGCTGCTCGGGCTTGGATGTAATGTTCCGGGAGCACTGGCAACCAGAATTCTTGAGACCCGAAGAGAAAGATTTATTTCCGCGACCCTCTTGTCCATTGCGGTACCTTGTGCGGCACTACAGGCAATGGTAGTGGGGCTGGTAGGAGAGCATGGGGTTGGATACCTTGCGATTATCTACGGGACATTGTTTGCAGTCTGGGTATTGCTTGGGGTTATATTCAACAAAACCGTCAAAGGCGAGTCGCCGGAGATATTCTTAGAGATACCTCCTTACAGAATTCCGTACATGAGGTCTCTGGCAAAGAAGATATGGATAAGAATAAAGTGGTTTCTTAAAGAGGCAATTCCATTTGTGCTGCTTGGAGTACTTATCGTTAATTTACTCTACACATTTGGAATAATTCAGTTCGTAGGACGAATCACGGCACCGGTTGTTACCAGAGTTTTGGGACTGCCACAGGAAGCGGTAGGTGCGTTGATAGTGGGTTTCCTGCGTAAAGATGTGGCTGTGGGAATGCTTATTCCACTGGGCTTGACAATCAAACAACTGATAATTGCATCGGTCGTCCTGACAATGTATTTCCCGTGTGTTGCTACATTTACAACGCTTGTCAAGGAACTTGGAGTCGTGGACATGCTCAAATCCGCAGCGATTATGGTCATATCCAGTCTTGTTGTGGGTGGTTTATTAAATCTTATTCTGCCATTTTAACTCATACCAAACATTAAGATATTGTAGTATATCATCCACACTGTCCCAAAGAATGTGGGAATATTTTCAATGCACAATTTGTAGCGCTTTTGCGATAGGACAAACCACAAGTTTTTGTGCTAAAATTATCCAACCACAAAATTTGGGACACTTACATATCATCCTGTCAGCAAATATTAATACGGCTTAAACCGTGGATAAGGGCTTTGGGGGCACAAATAACATTCTAAGAAGAGTTAGAATATGGCTGGTATACTGACCCGAAAGAAGAAAGGAAATAGCGATAGCCCAAGCAATGCCACTGAGGTTAAGAAAATCGCTATCGTGGGCTTGCCGAATACCGGTAAGAGTCTGATATTTAATAATCTGACGGGCGAATATACGCTGGTTGCCAACTATCCTCTCACTACCGTTGAGATGAAAAGGACCAGATGCCACATTGATGGCGAGCTTTATGAGGTCATTGATACGCCCGGCCTTCACTGCCTTTATATTCACTCCGAAGAGGAACTTGTGGTCCGTGATATGATATTTTCTGAAAAACCGGACATAATCATCCAGTGTATTGATGCAAATCAACTGAAGCAATCGCTTACTCTCACTGCGGATTTACTGGAGCTGGGTATACCTATGGTAATATCGCTCAACGCTATAGATGAAACCGCAAGAAGGGGGATATGGATCGATTCGGGAGGATTATCACGTCATTTAGGTATCCCCGTCATCGAGTCAATAGCTGTGAACGGTTTAGGTACGAATCAGTTGAAGGCTGCCATAGGCAAAGCCCGCGTAGGCAAGTGGCCTGTGAAGTATGGTGAAATTATAGATAATGGCATATCGGCTATTGCCTCTGAGCTTCCAGAAGATGTACGTTTTAAGCGAAAGGCTGCGGTTCTGCTGTTGCTCGATGATCCGTTCCTTGTTGATTACTTAACAAAAAAATATGGCGTAGAGAAAATTGCTCAGTTAACCGAACAGGTAAATAGAATAAAGAAACAGTTTAGAGCGAATATCGGCCATGCCATAAACAACAAACGCAGCCGTTGGGTGGAGGAATTGGCAGAAAATACAACCAGAAAGCAAAAGGTAACACCTGGAGAGTTTTCCAAGGCTTTTGGCCGGCTGAGCCGCCATCCGGTATTCGGAATCCCAATATTAATATTCTTCTTGCTAATGACATTTATGCTTGTGGTACATGTTGCCGGTTTTTTGGACGGAATACTCAGTGCCACGTTACTCGACCCTACGATCGGGCTTATTGAAGGATTCTTCAAGGCCGAAGACGGAAGCATAAAAGCCCAGTTTTGGTATGATTTTCTTGTGGGCCATTATGGGGTTTTAACGCTGGGTTTATTTAACGCTATAGTTACCGTGCTTCCCATACTTTCTGTGTTCTTTCTTATGTTTGGTTTTCTCGAAGACATAGGTTATATGCCGAGCCTGTGCGTTTTAGTTAAAAGGGTTTTTGAAAAGATAGGCCTAACAGGGAAAGCAATTATGCCGCTGGTATTAGCCCTTGGATGTAAAACGATGGCAACACTTTTCACAAAAAGCCTAAGGAGCCGCAAAGAAAAATTTATAGCCGTTTACTTAATTGCCTTTGCCATACCCTGCGCCGCCCAATTGGCTATTGACATGGGGATAATTGGAAAACTTGGAAATTTGCGGCTTTTGGGCTTTCTGATTGCCTATGGAACACTGGCAATTGTCGAGATCGGCGCAGGATTCCTGCTTAATAAGATGATAAAAGATGATAAAAAAAGCGACTTTCTCCAGGAATTACCCGCTATTCGCATTCCAAACCCAAAGGCGATAATTGTTAAGACCTATTATCGATTGTACTGGTTCCTCAAAGAAGCGCTTCCAATCTTTATTATCGCGGCGGCTGCATTGTTTTTCGTTGATAAAATAGGGCTGCTCGATTTAATAAAAACTGTATTAAGCCCGGTTGTGGTTGGATGGCTTGGTTTGCCTCTTGACATTGTTGATGCATTGATACTTTCTCTTGCACGCCACGAGGCAGCGGCGGGCTTATTATTAAATATGGTAGACGCAGGTGCCTTGAATTTTATCCAGTGTATAGTAGCTGTGGTTATCACCACGATGTTTGTTCCCTGCTTTGCCAATATAGTGGCAATGTGTAAGCAGATGGGAGTAAAGACTGGTATAGCTATGGCAGTGGCTATAAATATGTCATCCTTTGTTCTGGCGGGCATTTTAAATTGGATTTTAGTATTCACCGTTGGGAGATGGATATTATGAACAAAAAAAGAGAAAGAGATGAGCATCTCGAACAGTTATGGTACATGAAAGAGGAAGGCAAGGATTCAGTAAACGCATTAAAGAGCGACATGGGCGATGGTTTCAGTATCGATATAATTAACGACCTCGTATCTAAAGATATGGTGGAATTGTCGGAAGACAGGAACAAGATTAATCTTACAAAAAAGGGACAAGATTACGCGTGCCAATTAATCCGTGCGCACAGGCTTGCGGAAAGGTTGCTTTATGATGTTCTTGGCGGCGATTTTGAATCAGGTGCATGTGAGTTTGAGCATATTGTTACTACAGAGTTGGTGGACAGTAACGGGCGAGATGAGCAGGCGCCTTTAGAGGCGGAGAGCATGTTGAGTCTGAAGAAAGCAGTTCATATCTTATTCTCATGTTAATTGAGTTGTGTTTCTCGCTTAGCAATAGTAAGCAGAGAGATGATCTAATAAAAAGGTTTATGCGACGGTTGGTCAAAGGCATAGGTGACGATGGAGAGTCTTACGGGAAAAAAGATAAAAACATTAAAAGCAGAATCGATTTGCTAAGTTGGAGTCCTCCTGAAAATTGGGAAGAAAAACTAATATCAGGTTCACTTGCGGGGGAGGGGGGAGAAATTACAACTGGAAATTATGAGAGATATGATAATTCAGAGACCAAACCTTTGCCAGAACGGATAAAATCTTTCATTAACTCTGTAAGAAACAAATTTCCCCAAGAGGCTCCTCAAATATTACCTTTGTCTGTTTGCATTTTGGCATGTCTGAAACACAAATCCCCTTTACCACCAGAATTCTGGCGCGGTACAATCTTTCCAATAGAAGCTAAATCAGAAAATGAAGAAAATTAAGACTGCCCCAGTAGGACTTACAAAACTGGGGCAGTAAATAGAACAGTCTGTACTAAGTTTTTTGTTTTTGGCTGGTTGCTACTTAGGCAGTTGAGCAACTGAGCAGGGCAGACTTTATGGCGAAGGAGACAATGACCATGCGTGAGATAGCCGACGAATTCGCAATGCACCCAAGTGAGCTGCGCGGCATCCTGAACGACAGGCAATGACTTGGGTAAAAGTATTATTTCTCGTAAACGG
>JABMRO010000776.1 GCA_013202635.1 Planctomycetota bacterium | reverse complement strand
GCTTCGTCCGGGATATCACCGCAATATCCCTGCAGCAGAAGTTGCGCATTGGAATAGATCGCAGCAAAGGGGGCTTTTAGCTGATGGGTTGTGGCAAGCATATGCCGGGCCCGTTCCTCCTGGGCAGCAACCAGGCGGAGGTTGGTCTCAGTAAGTTTGAAATCCCTCCGGCGCACCATCCAGGATAAGTGGGAGGCAAGATACCATACGACCAGCCATATTCCGATAGCGAAAAAGAAGTTTACCGTTAATGTTGCCAATACCGGTGAATGATTCTGTTCATGGAACGATTTGGCGAAAATACTCATCGAAGGCAGTATCTTCAGAACATATTCCGCGGTAATACACGCGGCAAACATGCCAATTGCCATGATAGTCACAGTCAAACTCTGCCTGCGTGATAAGAACACGCAAGATAAAACGATGTGAAAAAGATACGTGAACGCTATATTCGTCTCAAGGCTGCCGATAAAGTAAACGACCCCGGTGAGGATTACTAAATCCACAATAATCTGGCCCCAGAGGTTAAAAATGATCCTGGCTTGAAAGGTTTTGCCCCGGGCAAAAAACAGGAAAACAAGATTGCACAATGCCAAAACCCCGGCCATTATAAAGGGCCACGTCCCCGGAGAACGTATTGCGAAGTAGTCGATTGATCGGGGAAACAGACCCAGTACACCATAAGAGACAAGAGTGGCGACCACCAACCATCTGACCCGGCAGAACCACAATGCATTTCGCATGAGCAGAGATTCCGGCAGAGATCTTTCCGAGCCTTTGATCTCAGCATCAACGGGCAACTCCTGTGGCAGCGGCACCTCATATGCAGCCGGCTGAATACTCTCATCTGAAGCCATTAGAAATAGTCTTTGTCCTCAATTCTCCATCTTCTCAGTTATACACGTGCGCCTACGCTCAGAAGTCGATGGCTCGTACACTCTCTAACCATAAGAGAAAACCTACGAAGCTTATTACGTTTCCCGAAATTCGGCGCACACTCTAAGACATATCCCAAAATCCTTTTCAGAAATTTTAGACTACAACCATCTCCCCACTATAGCATCATTACATGCATCCAGCAAGTCGTTTTGTGTTCGCAAAATACAGGGCCAAAGCAATCCCACTGTCGGACTACATCAAAATCTTGTCAACTCACCAATTGGTTATAGCGTCGATTACTTTCCCACGAGCATCCCGAATTTCAAGCTTCACAGCAATACTGCCATCCAGTTTGTGCGTTGCGCAAGACAGGCACGGATCGTAGGCCCGTATGGCCATTTCAACCCTGTTGAGAATTCCCTGGTCGTAATTACCGTCCTTGATCAGAGCTTTCGCTGTCTGCTTAACGGACATATTGATTGGCGCATTGTTGTGGGTGGTACCGACAATCAGATTGACGTTGGTAATCAGCCCGTTCTCATCCGTCTCATAATCGTGGATCAAGGTCCCTCTGGGCGCCTCAACGCAACCAACACCCCGAGCAGCTCGCGGCGTGACCGGGACGCGTATCTCTTTCCCGGTGATCTCCGGGTCGTTCAGCAGCTCGATGACATGCTCGGCGTTGTAAACCAGTTCGATCAGTCTCGCGTAGTTGTAGAGCAGTGTTTGCTGGGCGGGCCGGCCAAAGTTCTCCCGGAACTCTTCAAGCTCCGCCTGCGCCAACGGCGTTGCCATCTTGTCGCAGACATTAATACGAGCAAGCGTGTTCGTGCGGTAGATCCCCGACGGATTATCGATGTCCATCGAAAAGTCGCCCCATTTTTTGGCATAAGGGAACTTGAGATACGTCCAGGGCTCGATGTGCTCACTAATGTGGTCCGTATAATCGCTATACTCGAATTCTTCGTACGAACCATCCGGTTTCATCAATCGAGCCTTGCCATCGTATAGTTCGAGCGTTCCGTCTTCGGCCACGGTCCCCAGAAAACCGGTCTCAATCACACCCAAGGTCTTAATGGCGTCGAGGTACTTGGGGAAGACGCTCTCTTTGGCGAATGCTATAGCAAACTTGGCAAACTCCAGCACTTCGTTTGCCATGGGAACAACTTTTTCCCGTTCGGCCTCTGTCAGAGGCTTACTGAATCCACCCGGTACTGCAGTGACAGGGTGAATAGCCTTCCCTGAAATTATGTTGAGCATCTGTGTGCCGAGGTGCCGGTTGCGAATGACTTTCTTGCCTATTTCGGGATTTGCCTGGGCTATTCCCATAACGTTTCTCACAGAATAGT
>JABMRO010000007.1 GCA_013202635.1 Planctomycetota bacterium | reverse complement strand
CTGCAATTCTTCCTCTGCCGGTTGCTAAAGGACAAAGTGCCTGGCTGAGAACCGCAATTAAATTACTGCTTAACTGGATGCGAATCTGTTCCTGCTGGTCCACAGGAAAAACGTCAATCAATCTGGTAATTGTTCCTGCGGCGCTTGTAGTATGGACTGTAGCAAAAACAAGGTGGCCGGTCTCGGCGGCCCTTACGGCGGATTCGATTGTCTCCAAATCTCGCAATTCGCCAACCAAAATCACGTCAGGGTCCATTCTCAAAACACGCCTGAGGGCTTCGCCAAAGCTTGGCACATCAACGCCAACTGCACGCTGGTTAACAATAGATTTCTTATGGGAATGATAATATTCTATTGGTTCTTCAACAGTTATAATGTGGCGGTCAAGATTTTCGTTGATGTAGTTTATCATAGTAGCGAGCGTGGTCGTTTTGCCGCATCCGGTTGGTCCGGTAACCAGAAACATTCCTCGCGGCCGGCGGCACAGGGCGGCACAAATCTTGGGTAAACCAATTTCTTCAAAGGTCATAATGTTTGTCGGGATACGACGTAAAACCAGCGAGAGATTGCCTTTCTGTCGAAATACAGAGACACGAAATCTTGCCTCATCACCATAAGCAAAACCATAGTCGGTTCCACCCTCTTCCTGAAGCTCCTGTTGATTTTTGTCTGGGGTTATGCTTTTCATTAAAGCTGTAGTATCATCAGATTCGAGCACCTTGGTTTCCAGAGACCTGAGCGAACCATCTATTCTCAACACAGGCGGTCGTCCAACAACAAGATGTAAATCGGACGCTCCCTGCGTAACACAGGCCTGGAGTAATCTATCCATATTAACAGTTGCCATTAAAAATCCTCTATAACTATATTTGGTTTTAACTTACCGTCGCACCTTCCGTCTGCGTTATTCTGACGACTTCGGCCGGAGTGGTTGTTCCTTTGAATATTTTGTGCATTCCGTCATCCATCAGCGTTCTCATGCCGCTTGCTTTTGCGGCCTTTCTCAACTCGGTAGTAGGCGCCTTTGCAAAAGCCAGCTCTCTTATTTCGTTGTTCATTTCAAACATCTCGAATATGGCGATACGCCCTTTATAACCGGTATTTTGACACTGACTACAACCGGCTCCTTTATAAACGTTATTTTTTTCAAGAACTTCCGGAGTAATACCCAGCGCCTGTAAATGATAGGGGTCAGGATTTTCATCAACCGCCTTACATTTTTTACAGATAATTCTCACGAGTCTCTGCGCCATAATGGCCTGTATCGAGCTTGCCACAAGGAAGGGCTTGACGCCCATATCTATCAAACGTGTAATTGCGCTTGGAGCGTCATTTGTGTGTAAAGTGCTGAAAACGAGGTGTCCGGTAAGTGCGGCCTGAATCGCAATATCCGCGACGACACCGTCACGGATTTCACCGATGAGTATGATATTCGGGGCCTGCCGCAGCATTGCTCTTAGAATCTTGTCAAAGGTCAACTCGATTTCTTCCTTGACCTGACACTGATTCATTCCGTCGAAGTTGTATTCGACAGGGTCTTCGGCAGTGATGATTTTCTTGTCCGGCTTGTTAAGCTCCTGCAAAGCAGCGTACAAGGTTGTGGTTTTACCGCTACCGGTTGGACCTGTAACCAGAAAGATACCGTTCGGTCTTTTGATTATCTTCTGGAATTGTTTATAATTGTCCTGTTCAAAGCCCAGTGACTCGATACCGATGTTAACGGCATCAGGGCGTAAAATTCGCAGTACCACACTTGGGCCATGGTTTCCCGGTAGAGATGAGACACGGAAATCAATGTCCTGTCCTCCTATCTCCCGTTTTATACGACCATCCTGTGGTAATCTTTTTTCGGCAATGTCCATACCTGAGAGGATTTTGAAACGTGTAACCAGCGGTGCCTGCATGCTCTTGGGAATATTGTCCCTCTCCAGACAAACACCATCAACGCGATATCTTACGCGTACTCTATCCGCCATTGGTTCAACATGTATATCGCTGGCCCGCATATAATATGCATTGTCAATTATCAGGTTAACCAGCCTGATAATCGGAGCGTCATCATCGCCCGCTGCGGCCTGGGCACGGAGTGCCTCGGCTTGCAGCTCGTGACCAACCTCGGCAAGTTCGGCGGCAGTTGCATCGATGCTGTGTCTGAGCCTGTCACTCTCTTCCTTTGTGGCCTCGTCAACGGTGTCCTCAAGGAATGAACGAATCTTGGAAGGATTCGCAACTGAACATTCCAGTTCCGTATTCAAACGGAAGCGAATTGCATCCATCATCTCCAGGTCCAGAGGATCGCTTATAACCAGTTTCAATTTGCCGTTGTTCATACCGAGAGGCAGAACATTATGCCTTTTCATTAGCTCCTGAGGGATAAGCTTGGATGCGTCCGATGGCATTTGAGTTGTATCCAGATTTACGTATTGTAATCCAAACTGCTTGGCGATTGCCTTGGCAAGGGTATCTTCATCTATCAGACCAAGTTCGAGCAGCACCTGGCCGAGGCGTTTATTGTTGGTTCTCGAAGTCTTAATAGCATTGATGAGAGCCTGCTTTTCTACAAGCCCTGATTTGTATAATATTTCACCTAAACGTTTGCGTTGTTTTGCCATGGTCTCCTCAATAACTGCTGACCCCACTACTGTTCATTATACCATCTCCAAAGCACTTAGTCAAATATTCAATTTCAATCTGAGCATATTCAGAGCAGTTTGTGCAGCTCGAAGACGTATAGACCGCCTATCGTGTGAGAAGAGGCAACGTTTGGTATCACAGCCATTATCGGAATCTACACTGATATATACCAGTCCAACCGGTTTTTGTTCGGTTCCGCCGTCTGGTCCGGCTATGCCGGTTATGCCAATTGCAAAGTCTGTTCGGGCTTTTTTTCTGGCGCCTTGGGCCATTGCTTCGGCAACCTGCTCGCTGACAGCACCGTATTTGTCAATTAAATCGGCAGCTACGCCCAGTTCGCCGGTTTTGGCGGCGTTGCTGTAAGTAATCCAGCCATGCGTGAAATATTTGCTTGCCCCGGGTATATCGGTCAGGAGCCTGGCTACAGTGCCGCCCGTGCAGGATTCGGCTACGGCTATAGTCTTTCCTTGCTGGGCTAATTTTTCGCCCACCACATCTGCCAAACGCTGCTCTGCTGCGCCGTAAACCAGGTCTCCGAGCATATTACGGATTGTTTTTTCTTCTTTTTTTGCCATTTCCCTGGCGGCGTCTTTATCCCTGGATGATGCGATTATATGCAGGGTAATTATACCGGATTCGACGGTGCAGTTGACCAGTGGATTTCTACCTCGCCGACAAGCAGGCCCAAGCATCTCGGCAATTGTGGATTCACCTGCTCCGAAGCATCTTAGCTTTCGAACAACCACAGCCTGCCCGCCGGTGAATCGCTGCAACTCCGAAAGGACCGATTCAGCAAACATTCTCTTCATTTCAGACGGCACGCCGGGTAAAGCAAAAATCAGCTTGCCTTTTACCCCGTTAGAAAGAAAGCTCCGTCCTTTGGGTCCCCACTCAAGCTTTCTAACGGGGTTTACTTCGGCCATAATACCGGGAGCCGTACCAAGACTGTTCTCAATTGGCTTTGCTCCGGCTGGTATGTACGCCTGAATCTTATTTTTATCCGGCATTCGCAAATTTCGCTTCTTAAAAAAATTCTCAAGCCTGTCCAGAAGTTCAGCCTGTAACTGCAGCTCGGTACCGAGATAGCCAGCAAATGCCTGGCGGGTTAAATCGTCATCAGTCGGCCCCAGTCCGCCTGTAACCAGAACGATATCAGCGTCAGCAACAGCTAAATTGAATACACGTACAATTGCATCCACATCATCGCTGATAGTATAAGAGCTGACAACAGGTATGCCGTTTGAAAGCAGTTCACTGCTTAAATATGTCGTATTGGTATTTACCGTTTGACCATTGAGCAGCTCATTGCCGATGCTGACGATACTTGCTTTTTTCATAGGTCCTAACCATTGTCTTAGGGTACAAGTTTTGGCTCAAGCTCTGCTTTTACCGCCGGAAACATTAATGACAGTGCCGTGAATATAACCGGCACGTTCGGAGGCCAAAAAGCAAACCGTATTTGCAACTTCACTAAGCTTGCCACTTCTTCCAAGGGGTATAGATGCTCTTTCATATTTTTCGCGCAGTTGCTCTACGGTTATACCACGCGTATAGGACAGGGCACGTTCATACTCGTCAGAGCGCAGGGCTGTTACCTCGACAATTCCCGGGGCTATGCCGACAATCCTGATATTATGTTTTCCGAGTTCCTTAGCCCAGGAACGTGTAAGAGAATAGATTGCAGCTTTAGTAGCCGCATAAACGCTTTGACCCTGGGAGCCTTCCAGGCCGGATTCGGAAGTCATATTGATAATAACACCGCCCCTGCCAGATTCAATCATGACCCGTGCAACCGCCTGGGCACACAGAAAATATCCTTTCTGATTTATGGATACCATCTTCTCCCAAATCTGCTCCGTCAATTCCTCTTTACCCGCCGGGTCAACAAGTAAACGCGGAATAAGAATACCAGCATTATTTACCAATATATCAATCTTGCCGAAAGCATCGAGAGCAGCCGTAACCATAGCATCAACACTTCCTTTGTCGGTTACATCTGTTGTTGTTGAGATATGATTACCGCCGAATTTTTCCTTCAACTCCTCTGCCGCCAAATGAGCGCCTTCTGCATTAACATCTGCCACTACAACCATCACTCCGACTTCAGCTAATCCGCTGCAAACAGCCCTGCCGATGCCACATGCCCCTCCGGTAACGATTGCAACTTTTTCTTCCAAATTAAGCCAGCTCATTGAGTTTAATCTCCATAAAAATTGTCTTTTTCATAAGCCTAAATGCTAATCATAGCCTTAATAACGCCATCGTGATAGCCGGTGACCAAATCAAATGCTTTCTTTGTCTGTTCCAGTGGAAACCGATGAGTTATCATAAAATCAGCATTTATTTTCCCGGAAGTTGCCAAATCGATGACAGGCTGTACGCACTCATTTTGTCTTCTTATATTGATGATGGCGATTTCTTTTCTGCGTACCTTGCTGATATCCAAAGAAATTCTTTCAGTACGCGGGCTTCCAATAATGACGAGCTTGCCGCCCGGTTCGAGCATCTCAATCGCCTGGTCGATTGCTTCCTGCTGGCCGGCACATTCAAAAATAACATCTATTCCAAGAGGTTGTTTCTGAAGAATTTCTTTCACGATGTCCTGTTTGTCCGGGTTGCCGGCCCAGGCAGCACCACCTTTTTTCGCACCTTCAACCCGCTCGTCAATTTTATCAGTCACATAGCAAACACGTGTTTTTGCAACAATGGCGTTAAGCAGACAGCTTAAACCGATTGGGCCTGCACCGAGAATCGCCACATCGGCATTTTCCGGCAAGCCCGCCCTTTTAACGGCATAGAAGCCTATGGACAAGGGTTCACATAATGCCGCTTGTTCGAGACTAATTTTGCCGTTGGTTGGAAAGCAGCATTCCTCCGGCATAACAAGATACTCACATAAACTACCGCCCCCCTGCCCGGGCGTACCAAGAAAACGCACATTATAACATGTGTTCTCTCTGCCCTGAGCGCACTGCTGGCAGTTATGGCAAGGCGCCGAAGGTTCAACAACAACTTCATCGCCGACCTTGACGCGGGTAACTGAGCTACCGACGGCTTTAACCGTAGCGGAGCATTCGTGGCCTACAATGAACGGATACTCGACAATTTGCTCACCGATTCTTCCGGTCTCGTAATAATGCACATCGGAACCGCAAATGCCTACTTTTTCAATTTTTAAAAGAACATCAGTTTCTTTTTGCATGCTCGGGTCCGGCACGTCCCGAAGCTCCATTTGATTCAAACCGGTCAACACAACAGCTTTCATACTCATTCTCCAGAAGGAAAGCAAACTACAGATTGGTAATTCAAAGTGAATTTCACATTTCAACGGCAGAATATCATATTCTTATAGCAGAGAAGGATATTTTCCGCCAGAATTATTTTGCCGGAATCAGTTTGATCTCAAAAAGTTTCGGCCAAAGCTTTCCGGTTACAAACAATCGGCCTTTTTCGTTGTCATATGCAATGCCGTTAAGGACATCAACCGGCATAGCATAGTCCTGCTCAGTTAAGAGTCCTCGCACGTCTATCCAGCCAAGAACTCGACCCGTATTCGGAGAAATCCTCGCGATGCGTTCTGTCGGCCATACATTGGCATAGATTTGTCCTTCAACATATTCGAGCTCATTAAGCCTCCAGACAGAAACGCCACGGTCGTAAACTTCGATATGACGGACCTGCTGGAAAGTTTCGGTATCCAGGAAATACAATTTCTGCGTGCCGTCGCTCATAATTAAATGCTTTCCATCATTTGTGATACCCCATCCGGCCATTGGGTAATTGAATTCTCGCAGTAATTCAAACGTTTCCTTGTTATAGACAAACCCGACATTTGACAGATAAGTTAACTGAATAATCTTATCTCCATAAACGGTTATACCCTCCCCAAAGAATTCTTCCGCCAGCTCGCGTGTTTGCAATATATTACCAGTGTCCAGTTCTACTTTGCGCAGTTCAGAAAATCCGTTACGCCCTGTTCCTTCATATAGAACACCGTCTTCATAAACAAGCCCTTGTGTGAAAGCTTCTCGGTCATGAGGATAGGCATTGACGACTTTATAAGTATAGGTACTGGAAACATCCAGGCTTTCAGAATCCAGACCGAACAGAACAAAGACCACCGCTGATATCACTATCAATCCCGGAATAAGCAGCTTTAAGAAACGGTTCACAGATATAGCCTTCGAGTTTTATTAACCTAAACATTAAACCTGAAATTGATAATGTCGCCGTCCTGAACGACGTAATCTTTGCCTTCGAGCCGGACTTTACCGGCGGCTTTAAGGGCCTTCTCGCTTCCAACTTCTTTGAGGTCGTCAAAGGCAAAAGTTTCAGCTCTGATAAAACCTCGCTTAATATCGGTGTGTACCTTGCCGGCCGCATCGTGTGCAATTGTTCCCTGTTTTATGGGCCATGCACGCACTTCATCCGAACCAACCGTTAAAAAGCTGATTAAGCCCAGGGCAGAATAGCAGCTTTTAACGAACTTGCTTGCCGCCGACTCGGTTATACCCAGATCAGCCATAAACTCCGCCCTGCTTTCATCATCCAACTGCGCCAGCTCGTGTTCAAGCTTGGCACAAATTGAAATGACCGGCACAGAGCTGTCAATCTCACTGCTGAAATCGAATTTTTTATCCAACTGGTCCTCGCTTACGTTTACCGCGACTGCAATAGGCCTTAATGTCAGAAATCCGAGGGACTTAATCATTTTGCGTTCGGCATCGGTTTCGATTGCGGAACTGATTGGCTTTTCTGATTCGATTGCATCCTGCAATTTTTTTTGCAGGGCTAATTCAGCTTTGTCACGGGCTTGAGTTTTAGTGGGTTTATGGACCTGCTTTTCGAGTCTTTCGATACGCGTAGCTACCAGCTCCAAATCAGCAAGCAGCATTTCAGTTTTCAACTCCGCCAAATCTCCGGCTGGATTTACCTTATTTCGATAAGCAGGTACCGCGGGATTTTCAAAAGACCTTACAACCAGAACAAGCAATTCAACGGTCCTTATCTGGTTAATCAGCCGCCTTGCAGCAGCCCGGCCGTGCTCATCGGTAAAGTTAAAGCCCGGCAGGTCAAGACAATCGATTGTGGCGTAGGTGGTTTTCTTGGGCTTGTAGTATTCTGTAAGCCAGCCGAGTCTTTCGTCCGGGACCGGCACAATAGCTTCTTCAATTGCCGTCGAACCAATCGGCGGAATTTTCTTGCCGCTAACGGCAGACAAGATAGTGCTCTTGCCGGACTGCAGAAGGCCAAGTAAAGCAACTTTCAATTATATCACTCCTTATTTATAGATACTATTTCCATAACAGTCATACGCAACAATAGCGGGAAAATCAACTACCTGCAGCTTTCTTATAGCTTCGGTTCCGAGGTCTTCGTAAGCAATTACCTCAGCGGCAACAATGTGTTTGCTCAATAGTGCCCCCGCCCCGCCGATAGTAGAAAGATGGATCGCCGTATATTTCTTCAGGGCATCTCTGACCTGCTGGCCTCGATAACCTTTTCCGAGCATTGCTTTTAGGCCGTTGGCGAGCAGCTTCGGACTAAAGGCATCCATTCTTGACGAGGTAGTCGGCCCGGCGGCGCCAATTACCCTGCCCTCAAGGGCAGGCGTGGGACCGACAAAATAAATAATCACCCCTTCAAACTGGAACGGTAATTCCCGGCCCGCTTCGATTGCCTCGCACAGCCTTTTATGCGCCATATCCCGAGCGGTATAGATTACGCCGGATATGAGAACTTCATCGCCCGCTTTTAGCGAACGCACATCAGCCTCGGTTAGAGGCGGCTGTAATTTTTTTGTCGAATCCATATTTTCCTTCCAATCACAAAATATGCAAGTTTATAATATATCAGCGATTTTATGACTTGAAAAGGATACAGTTTGGTATAATACGATTATGGCTAAATATCCTATATTTCTGGAACTTGGCGGTCGTCGCTCGGTAGTGATAGGCGGCGGCTCTGTGGCTGTTCGAAAAGCTCAGGCATTATTAACCGCCGGTGCCCGGCTTGTAGTTGTGGCCGAGCGGATTGATAATATGCTTACGGTTATTTGCCGGGGCAAAAACGCCGAATTAATAAAATCCAGATATTCAAAAGACTATCTTGCCGGGGCAGTGCTTGTTATAGCCGCCACGAATAACAATAAGCTCAACAAGCAGATATACAAGGATTGTCAGGAATTAGAGATATTGTGTAATGTGGTTGATGTACCGGAGCTTTGTGATTTTTATGTGCCGGCGGTTGTTAAACGCGGCGACCTGCAGATTGCTATCGGGACTGAAGGTAGCTGTCCCGCCTATGCGGGTCATATTAGAAAGAAGCTGGAAAAGATTTTCACCGAAAAACACGGCCAATTTCTCACTGAACTGGAGGAACTTCGAAAACGAATTATCAAAGAGGTAGAGGAGCCTGCCGACCGAAAAGCCCTGTTGGGAGAATTAGCTGATGACAAATCGTTCGAATATTTTATTGAAAACGGGCCGGCTCAATGGCAAACCTTTGCTGAGGAGCTAATAAATAAATTTCCTCTTGCGAAGAAATAAAAAAAACCGGCAAAGCCCGGGGATATTTTTTTAGATTGCTTTTTGCGCGGAAACCCCGATGTCGTTAATCGGGGCACAAATCTTTAGGCTTCTATCTTGTCGATTACCACTTGCAGATATTTTTGGCGGTGGCCTATGCGCGTTTTGCTGTTTTTACGTCTGCGAAAGTGGGCCGGATAAAGCTTTTGTCCCTTGACGACAGCGTCCTGAGCGGTGGTCTTAAACGAGGCAGTTACCTTGGCGTTTTTCAAATAGGGCTTTCCGATTTTGACTTTTTTGCCGTCACTGACCAACAGGACCTTGTCCAGCTTGATTTTTTTGGCATTGGGCGAAATATCCGTCAGGTCTATATCCAAACAATCGCCTTCGGCAACTTTATATTGCTTTGAACCCTGTTCAATTATCGCATACATTTCAAGAAAACTCCTGGCTTTTACATATTTAACTATTCGGACAAAAGTGGGATTTTACAGACTGAATCTTTTTTTGTAAAGCAAATTATCAGATATTTTTGTTTTCTACCGCCCAATATGAAGTTAAAATCCCGGCTGAGAAACCTATTCGGGAGTAATTTTATGCAGATAGCCATGATACAAGACAAAATCGTGCCGATAGCGGAGCTTGAGCCTGTTTATCTTGACCGGGGAATATTCTTCGGCGATGGGGTCTATGAAGTGGTGAGAAGCTATGACGGCAGGATTTTTACACTTGAAGAACATCTGCAAAGGTTTGCCAACAGCTTATCTGCGATTGAAATAAGCGGCGTGGACATTGACCGGATTCGCAGCCGGGTCCTGAAATCTTTCGATGTTGCCGGTATATCCAACGCCAGGATATATTTTCACGTTACAAGAGGTTCAGAGCTGAGAAAACACCTCAGTAATCCTGATTTAGAGCCCATTTTTTTTCTCACCGTTACGGAGCTGGAAGATAATACGCAGGCCAGGACCAAAGGAATTGAAGTATCGACCCATCCGGACTGGCGATGGAAAAGATGCGATATTAAGTCTCTGAACCTGTTAGCCAACGTCCTTGCTCGTCGAGATTCCGCCGCAAAGGGTTGTGCCGAAGCAATACTTGTTAATGAGGCCGGCCTTATCACCGAAGGAGCAAGCTCCGCATTTTTTGCAATCTCCGAGCAAACACTGCAAACCGCAGCGCTTACAGCTAATATTCTGCCTTCCATTACACGTCAATTTGTTATCAAGGCAGGTGGAAATATCGGATTGAAAACAACCGAAAAATCGTTAACGCCGCAACAGGCAAGTGATGCCGATGAGCTGTTTATCGCCTCAACTACACAAGATATTATTCCCGTGGTCAAATTCGACGGCAAACTCATCGGAGATGGCAAACCGGGCAAACATACGAAATTGCTAACCCGGGAATTCCTCTCATTTACTGTCTGATACGTTCAATTGAAAACTTCAGAGGCAACTCTTCATCTACAATAACCTGATTACGGTCTTCCGGGAGTGGGGGTTGCCGGCTGCCAGTTTTCTTCCTTGTCCCAGGCGGCCGGATGCGCGAATACGTCCTTAATAACAAGCGAATCGCCGTCGCCGTCGGTAGTTGCATACCATTTATCACTGTACTCGAACCGCAATATCGCTGCTACCATAGGTCGGGGAATGCTTAAAACAATCTCTTCGCCGCCGTTGCTCAGGCTGCCGGAATATTGGCCGGCAACATTTATGCTTTTACCATACGCCGCCTGAAAAGCAGCCAGGTTAGCCGCAACCACGACGTATCGGCCGGCCTCAAGCACTATTTCAGGAAAAGTAAAATCAATCCCTTTGCTAAAATGAACGCCGTTGAGATTCAGTGTCGTCTGTCCTATATTCTGCAATTCAATGTAGTCGAAGCTGCTGCCGATAGAAGCGTGGTACATTAGCTCGGTAACCCGCAGGCCGTAGAGCAGCTCCAGAACATCAGCGAAAGGATAATCATCGCCCGACGCGGCGATGGTAGCGTCAAGTTCGGCACTGATGAGCATGTCGGAACTGGTTAAAGACCTGTTCATGCCTTGAATGGCTAATATATTGTCGCCCGGCTTCAGGTTGCTGATGAACTCAGAGATGTCGATATTTTCAAAGAATTTGGCCTCGGAATCCGAGTGGCTTGCGCTTGCGTTGGAGTTCCAGGCCGGTGTGCCCGTAAAATTGCGTCTGGCCAGCTCAACACCATTCAGATAGGCGATAAAACCATCATCGTATCGCACCTTTAGTATCAGCTGGGTTATGTTCGTTAATTCGTCGGTGTCAACACTGAACGGGATACGAACGTAACAAGAGGTGTTCAGTTGATACATCTGTGCTTCAATATTGAGGCTGATGAGGCTCTCATAACCCGCACTCCTTTCGTAGCCTATACCTCCGGGGCCGCCGGTGCTGAGGGTCCAGGCTGAATCATCAAAATCAGCCTCGGTTTTCCATTCCTGGCCAATCTCACCAGTTGGAACCAGCACACGCTTGTCGCTATCCTCCGAAAAAAGTGTGGTTACGGTAATGCTTGAGAGCACACCTGACCGGTTGGCAACGCCGGGGCTCGGCAGTTCGAAAAACTCGATGCTATCGGCCCCATCGGGCATACAACCCTGAGAAATATTGGTCGTCTGAGGCCCGTAAATCACCCTGTCAATCCCTTTCAGCTCAGAGTCAAACAAGCCGATCATTTCCACGTCGGATGAGAGTCTGAAATTCACATGACCGGGCTGGTTCCTGTTGTCTGCCCTGAACACAGCAAAGCCCTGGCCGGCGATAAAACTCAGCGGGCCAAGCTGATATTTGTCAGGCTGGGTTTCGGGATTGTCGGTCAGGTACAAACCGCTCAGATTTACCGGTAAGACATGGGGATTAAACAGTTCAATGAAATCATCATTAAACAATACTTCACCATTTGCAAGCCACTCATTAATCTTCAGCGTCTCCGGATCACCAAGCGGCTGAGCAATATTGGCCCGGCCAAAGGTAGGCACAGTCAACAGCCACTGGCTATCGTATCCAATCCTGCCAATGGAAAGATCCGGCAATTGCAAACCGAATTCCACCGAATCCAGCAGCACGCCGCTATGGTCATATAGATAAATACCCTCGCCATCTCCGTTAAGAGCAAAGCCCAGATGGATGCCTGAGGTTGTAGTCTCAGAGTCAGCATAAAGAATCAAATACTCGCCCGGCTCGATGGTGGTCCCGCCGCCGAATACAAACCTGGTCGGCTCGTTCGGATTATCAGTTATGCTCATACCGGAAAGACTTAGTGAGGAAGGCCCATCGTAGTAAAGCTCTATCAGGTCAGGAAAGGTACCTTCATGTTCAAAGGTCGAGCTGTTAATAGCCAGCACTTCATTAATAACCAGCCTCGAATAAGAGGTGTCGATGGTCCAAACGTGCGAGACGGCTGGAGCATCTTCGCTTTGCCAGAGTCCTGCGGCATTTTTACCTATTACGAAAACGACATAAGACTGTCCGTTAATCAGGTTTGTCAGCTCGATGGGCATATCTACCGGCCCTTCTTCGCTCCAGGGCCCGAGCGGATTGTTGATGCAATATTTGTAATGCGTAATCCCCGGCCCGCCGACGAGGAGCGTAGCATTAGTTTGGTATGTTACCCCATCCGGCTCGCCAAAAATAGCTGCACCGCCGGGCACATAAGCTCCCATATCAATACCTAAAGGTCCTGTGCCGATTGCCGGAGACAGTGCCTTTAGATGAAAATCCGTATTAGGATCAACGAACATAGGGTCTGCGTCGATATTTCCGATACCGAGGTGGTGCCACTGAGCCGGAATAATCGAATAATTCACGGATATGTCCGTCGCAGGCCACTGCGGGTCATTCACGTAATAGTATCCCAGGGGGCTTGAAGTATTCCAGAAAATGTTTCCGGCCAGATAGCCTCCTTCACCGGGATCTATTCCAGCTTCTTGCGGTTCATCGAAATTGATGCCGGACCCGGTGCAGCCGACGACGGTGTTATTCTCAAAGCTGATCCAGGACCTGTCTTTGACCAGTACCGCATTGTCACAGTTGATAAATAGATTGCGGACAATTACGTGATTAGAGTTCTGGACGCCGTCATAACCTGTAGTTATTGCATAAGATTCCCCCTCTTCAGGGCTGAAGTTCCTGTGAAAGTTCATAAACACATTGCCTTCGATATAGGCATTCGTGCCGTCAAGGTCAAGGCCGTCATCCCCGCCGCCAAGAAAGATATTATCGATAAATTGCGGTATCGTACCTGATCCGCTCGTGGAGAAATCAACCACGTCCTGCTTGTCGCCATTGCAGATGCCAAAGATGTTATTCTCAAAGACCAGATACGGATCGGAAGAAAGCGTACGGTGACCAGAGACAGTCTGAACTGTCGTATCCGGAAAGATACTGTTCCGTACAATCAGAGAGGAATTGCTTATTTGGAGAATTGTTCTGTCAGTGCCGGCCCAGGTCACATCGTCAATAAGGAGCCTGGAATCATTCAAACGAATTGATTCGCCGCCACGCGAGGAATATTCCATATCCAAATGGGTAATATAATTATCTTCGGCACTATTGAAATGCAGACCATCCCAGGTCGAAGACGCGTATGGAACGCAGGTTAATTGTATTCGCCTATATTCTGTCCCCTGTGCCAGCAGCCGTCCATTTATTGTTAAACGCGTACCCTCATCAAAAAACACCGTAGTACCCGGCTCTATCACGAGAGTGATTCCAGCAGGCACCGTCAGGTCACTCGTTACAAACCACGGGCCGGATGCGGCGTCCAGAGTCGTATCAGAACTGAGTACACCGGAGATTTCCGCAACGTCACCATCATCGTACCAGATATCGACGTATCCATCTTGGAGTTTGTTGCCCATGCCCTCTGGCCCATCGAACGTCTCGACAACAATACGATTGATACCAGGCCACAATTGTCCTGTTCCTTGAGAAGGCTTGATACCCTCAAGCTCAAGGTCGAAGCTGATGTCAGCACTCGTGGGGGAAAACTGATGTATCTCGACCGCTAAAATGTTGTTTCCATTGGATAGAAGACTCGCATCAATAGAGAATTCAGTGAACGTGGACTCATCAGAGCCGCTTAAGTTGCTGCTGGCTCGACTGAGGTAGTCAATAGTTCTATTGGGCATATTACTGCGAACGGCTTCTACGCCATTAAGATACACTACTGCTCCATCATCGCGGAGCAGCCGCAGATACATTCTTGAATATTGTGAGGCATTGTTCACATTGAAGGAGTGCCTGAAATAAGTGGTAATGAAGCTGTCACCACTCGGCCCGCTATTGACGACTGTACCTTCGGGGCGGCCCTGGGACGCGTCGCCATAACCTAATTCGGCAGGCCCTTCGTGCCAATTTAAATCATTGTAATCAGGATGAGCAAACCAATTAGAGCCATCAGAGGCTGTGCCCTGGTTGGAGCCGTCGTCGAGATATTTCCACATCGAGCGGGTGCTGATAAGCGTCTCGGTAACGCCTCCGGCACCGCCGAAATCCCACATCCCTTCGACCAGCGACCATTCAGCCAACTGGCCGTTAACAAGCACAGAACGAGTCTCGACCGGATCGGCCGTCCCGTAGAGTGTGAAGCTGTCCAGGATGCTTTGGTAATATTTATTTAACTGGTACAGATCACTATCGATAGTTAATTCAGAGGGAATAAGCGAAAGGACGTGCTGATTACGTACCGCAATGAAATTTTTCATCTGCTCGATAGTGCTTATCGGGACAAAATCACCGAGTAGATTATCCAGGAACGGCCCAAGTTGCTCGGCGGAGAACGTCGTCTCAATAAGGTCCTTCAAATGGAAATAATAGCGAGGGAGAAACTGAGGATGCGTTAGAAAACGATTCACTGTCGGAAGTGCCGTGGCGCGGAAAATGCTGCTCGTTGTGCTGCCATTCCTGCCGAAGATAGTGTCCAAATCGTGCTGAATAAGGACAAATCGTGGGTCTTCAACCCCACGATAGAGATAGTAGTCATCGCCGTATCCGTTGGCGAGGGACGTTTCGCTGTTATCCAGCAGAGCGTTAATGGCAAAGAAACGCAGCCATTGTTCCACATTGACAACGCGTTTTACATCTTCAACATAAATATCATCCGGCGTGGTCTCGGACATAACAAAGCAAAGCTCGATAAGGTCAGACCAATCGTCCTCTGCGGTGTTGGTCCTCTTGAAGTAGCTGTTGCGGTAAGAGTCGGGGTCCGGCCCTCGGTAGCCAAAGTCGGCAGGGCCTAAATCACGTATACATTTGTATGCGTTGCCGGCATTATTGCCCGGGAAATGATTGTCGGGGAAGTCACTATCAACGACCTCGACGTGAGCATAAGAACCGTACATCTCACTTCCGGACTCGGCAAGGTTCTCGCCGTTCACTCTGACCTGTACGGCAGTAACCTCCGGCTGGGGCAATCCCGACATTCGAAAGATTGCGCTGCCGGCCAACTGATAGTACGTGTATTTGGTATTCAAACTGACCGCCGAAACGCCCTTCCACGGCCTGTCGTGTGGGAAATTCAGGCGGTAGTTATTCGGCGGATCGTTTCGTGAGCCGTGCCCACGATTACGCACACCGAGATTATGTCTTACTTTCACATCAACACCATCTACACTGACAAAAGTGGCGTTCACATGGGCATCACTGTTATGTTCGCCGCCTTCGGTATCACCAATATCAAGCAGCCTGCCCTTGTCCATCTCGGTCATAATCAAATAATAAATCGGTTGAGTACCCGGCACCCAATAGGCATCCATATCAAAAGAATCATTCACCTGATAAAGAGCGTTGGTAACCTGTTCCGGCACTCCGTCTATAATACTCGGTGCAGGCCATGTCCGCCGATTAGCTCCGGCATCACTTGCCTCGATATAAAACTCCACTATTGTGCCATCCTGCTGAGCCGGTACAGTTGCTCCGTACACCCCATCGCCCGCCCTGCCGTCATCGTGTGCCCCATCATCAAACATCGTAACATCCCTGTAAAACTTAGGTTCGTAAAGAGGGTAGATGTCTTCACCCCTATACATTGAGAAATCAATTCGATAATGCAGCGTTACGTTGAGTCCCGTCTGAAGTTCATCGACGATACGAGTCGTTATTGTCACGGCGTCATTTGAATCCGGAACAATCGGAAAATGTGTTACGTCCAGAATTAAGGGTGCAATGTCATCAGCGGCAACAGAGTTAATCGAACCGGGTGTGCCTTCGTTTGAAATGCCGGCAGCCCAGTTCTGCCCGTACTCGTTGGGCATCGCCGGATTAATCAACTCCAGAGACCTGCCGCCGCCATCATGCTCGGAAACCCAGTCCCAGCCGCGATGACCACGATCTCTCGGCCCCAGCTCACGAACTCCCCAGTCACCCTGGTCGGCATAACGGACCGAGTTTATCGTCACGCCGGTGCTGTCAACCAGCTCAATCACTTCCCCGCTATTACTCAATCTGCCTTCCCAGCCCCCGACAACATTGGTAACGCCAGGGTATTTGGAAGTAAACGTATTCACGTCGGCCGCAATGACAAGATACCCCCCTGCTTCGAGCGTTATGTCCGGAAAAATGAAATCCACACCATTAGCCAGCCGCCAGCCGGCCAGGCTGATTGATTCGGCCCCACGGTTAAATAACTCGATATACTCGGCGCCAATGTCCTCTGCCTGAATCTCCTGTGAGTACGGATGATACATAATCTCATTCAGGATAATCCGGACAGATTTGTCGTCGCTGGATGCCGCCTGAGGGGAAACATTAACAGAGACTACTAAATATACGAGTAGCGTCAAGGACAGCAATGAAATTTTCGAAGATATGACTATTTCCTGCCTCCCTATTTACCGATGCTCCAGACCATTGACTGTGATTTTATTCTTGCACCTTGTAGAGCTTTGAAAAAAAACAAAAATCGTACAAATCAGCCTTTATTTTAACATATATACCGCTATAGAGTCAATAATGTTCCCTCAAACCAGGGGACTTTCTCCTATGTGCAGGCCAAAATAAGTTGAACATTTGCGGCTGATTTGCTAATATAATAAAACAAAACCTTCAGTAATGGTGTATATGGGAAGTTACGGACTTATATTTTACCGATTATAACCAAAAACACAGGTTTTTCGGCCTGAAACGATATAGCTGTATGATGTAAGCATAACCTGTCATCTACAATAGAGAGAGGAGTTGACTACACACAATTCTATAGCCATACCAAAGATTATCAAACACAAATCTTTTTGCTGACCGGTGAGGTACGGATTTTATGTTGAAAAATAACTACAAACTCAGACTAACTGCAAATTTTGATAAATACATCAATAGGCCGTTATTTTTGATTATTATTGGCTGTTGGATTCTTCCAGCATTACTTCGCCCCACTATTGTTTATGGACATGACTGGCCTATGTGGCGATATGATGCGGGTCGCTGCGCGGCATCACCCGAGGAACTGCCAGCCAAAATGCATCTGCAGTGGGTTCGTGAATTGGCTCCCCCAAAACCCGCCTGGCCAAAGAGTCAGTATAGGCTTCAGTTTGACGCCTCATACGAACCTGTTGTTGCCGGTAAGACCATTTTCGTCGGCTCAATGGTCTCAGATTCTATAATTGCCTATGACACTGAAACAGGGACAGAGAAGTGGCGCTTCTACACCGAAGGTCCGGTGCGATTTGCTCCGGTAGTATATAAAGACAAGCTCTACTTCGCCTCCGATGACGGATATCTCTATTGCCTGAATGTCAAAAGCGGCTCCCTCATTCGCAAGTTCCTCGGAGGTCCCGCCCAGAAAAAAGTAATCGGCAACGACCGACTGATTAGTATGTGGCCCATGCGGGGCGGGCCGGTTCTATATGAGGATAAGATATACTTCGCAGCCAGCATTTGGCCTTTTATGGGTATCTTTATCCACGCAATAGATGCCGAGACCGGAGATATCGTCTGGACTAACAGCGGCAGCGGCGAGACTTACCTCATGCAGCCACATAGCAGTCCCGCTTTTGCGGGTGTGGCGCCACAGGGTTATTTGGTAGCCACAGAAGACAAACTGCTGATATCCGGCGGTCGTTCCGTACCGGCTGCATACGACCGAAATACAGGACAGTTCCTGTACTACCATTTGAACAAATATGGCAAAACCGGTGCGTGCGAGGTCATAGCCTCGGGCGACCATTTCTTCAACCGTGGAACCGCATACAGGCTCTCCGACGGCATCGCAACTCCCGGCGCACCGGCATCTGTAATAGCAGATGATGTTATCATCGGCAAACAATTCGATTCAATTATAGCTTGCAAATTTGAACCGGGAACCAGAAAAGTAAAGAGATTGTGGCAGACAAAGGCCCCATCTGAACTTAATAGAATATACATGAAAGCCGGCTCACGTTTATATGGCAGCGGCGCCGAAGGCAGTATTTTTGCCATCGATATACCTCTGGAAAACGATGAACCTAAGGTTTCGTGGCAGGCAAAAGTAGATGGCGAAGTGTGGAACATGCTGGCCGCAGACGGTAAGCTTTTTGTGATTACTCTGCAGGGCAGTCTCTATTGTTTCGCAGATGAAAAAACCGAACCAAAACACCATGCACGAAAAATCAAACCACTTCCAGACGGCTCCGATCATTGGAAAGACAAGGCCAGGCAAATATTGGAAACGACAGACCAAAGAGATGGATATTGCCTGTTACTTGGACTTGGCTCTGGTGAGCTTCTTTTTCAATTGGTAAGCCAATCAGAATTACATATTATCGCCGTCGATTCGGACCCTGGAAAGATCGAAGCTATACGCCAAAGACTTGACAGGACCGGGCAATACGGAACGCGAGTTTCCCTTCATTTCGGTGATATCACAACGATGCAACTGCCTCCATATATGGCTAATCTGATTGTATCGGAAGACCTCGAAGCAGCAGGTTTCCACAAAGGTACTACCTTTATGGAGCGTGTTTTTAATTCGCTGCGTCCATACGGGGGGACGACCTGCTTTTCTATACCTCAGAGCAAACATGTTAATTTCTTTACCCAGGCCATAAATTCTAAACTGCCCGGCTGCTCGATTACAAGCTCGGATGGATTAATTTCATTAACCAGAAACGGCCCGCTGCCTGATTCGGCCGACTGGACCCACCAGTACGGTGATTCCGCCAACACTGTGATGTCCAGAGATAAACAAGTCAAAGCTCCACTCGGTCTTCTGTGGTTCGGCGGTCCTTCTAATGACAAGATATTACCCCGGCACGGACACGGCCCATCTCCACAGGTAGTTGACGGAAGGCTTTTCATCGAAGGGGCGGATATGCTCCGGGCGGTTGATGTCTATACTGGCCGGTTACTATGGGAAAGACAATTCCCCGACCTGGGCAAATACTATGACAACACCAGTCATCAACCGGGCGCTAATGAGATTGGAAGCAACTACGTCTCTGTCTCGGATGCAGTTTACGTCGTATATGGCAGCAGTATCCACGTACTCGACCCGGCTACGGGCAGGACTACAAAGGAATTCTCAATGCCGCAAGAAGACAGACCTCAATGGGGCACAATTGCGGTTTGGGAAAATCTGCTGCTCGCAACGGCTTCTCCAATTAATATTCCGCTAAAGGACAAAAAATCAAGCACAGAACTCCCCGAGAACATGCAATCGGTTATCGACAAAGGCACCGATTGGCAGTACATGGCCGGCACTCATCCGAATAATGGATGGATACAGCCGGATTTCAACGCCAAAAAGTGGAGCACCTCAGCAGCAGGATTCGGTTACAACGATAAAGATAACAAAACAGTGCTGAAGAATATGAAAAACCGTTATTCTTCCGTGTATATACGCAAATCATTCAGCATACCGAAACCGGATAATATCTACGAATTGGGATTGGTAGTCAAGTACGATGACGCCTTTATTGCTTACCTCAACGGCAAGGAAATCCTCCGCGTAGGCATATCCAATGGCAGCGGAGCCAGAGCTTCGGGTATAGATGAACATGAACGCAGAGGCTGGGAATATTTCAAGATCGATAATCACAGTAGCTTTTTGCGTAAGGGAAAAAATGTGCTGGCCATTGAAGGGCATAATAGGAAGGTTGACAGCCGCGTTTTTACCCTCAATCCTTACCTGGTCACCCTCTCGAACGGCAAACCCGGTATGAATGAGAACACTCAACAGGCTGCTTTCAGCAATATCTCCGGAGTAACTGTCAATGCAGACTATGCTTCCGGCAGCAAGATGCTCGTTGCCATGGATCGCCGCACCGGTGAAGTTCTCTGGAAACGCAGCGCAGAATACTCCTTCCGCCATAACGCCATTACTACAGCAGCCAACAAAGTATTCTGTATTGACGGGATGAGCGAGGCCAAGCTGGCTTACCTGAAACGTCGGGGGCTCAACTTCGAGAAAGAACACACACTCTATGCCTTAGACGCCCGGACGGGCCAGATACTTTGGAAAAGCAATGAAGGCATTTTTGGCACCTGGCTGGCTTATTCAACTGAACATAATATTCTGCTCGAGGCAGGCAGCCTTTCTGGAGATAGAGCAAGGGATGAAGTAGGCAAGGGTATGACAACTTATAGAGGATCGGACGGCAAAGTGCTCTGGAGAATCGATGATAGATACAAGGGTCCACCGATACTATACCACGAATGGATTATCACACAAACCGGTGGCGGCAGCGGTTCTGCCCCTGCTGAAGCGAAGGTTTTCGACCTGCTTAGCGGCGAATATATAACCCGCGAACATCCCATGACAGGCCAAACGGTTCCCTGGACGTGGGTTCGATTCAAGGGGTGCAACACTGCGGTAGCCAGTGAGAACCTGCTGACTTTTCGTTCGGCCTCCGGTGCGTTTATAGACCTGACCAAAGGACAAAGTACGGCCAGCATAGGTGGATTCAAGTCAGGCTGCACGTCGAATTTAATCATCGCCAACGGTGTACTGAACGCCCCGGACTATACCCGGACCTGCGTATGCAGCTACCAGAATCAGGCATCACTTGCCCTGGTACATATGCCGGAGGTCGTGCATTGGACTTTTGACTACTATCGGCTTCCGGATAAGACAACGCCGGTTAAGCAGGTAGGAATTAATTTCGGCGCCCCGGGCAACCGCTACACCGAAAACAATATGTTGTGGTTGGAATTTCCGAGTATTGGGGGGCCATCGCCTGATATTCCCATTCGAGCCAAATATGAAAATCCACAGTGGTTCCGTTCTCACAGTTCTAAAGTGAAGGACAAGCATAACTGGATAACAGCCTCGGGCGTTACAGGGATTAGGGAAGTCTCCATCCGCATGTTTATTCAGCCTGGAAGGAATCCATCAAGCGTTGACGCCTTCGACAAGCACATCGAAAAAATTCCTACCTGGCAGGAAGAGCGCATCAAGGGTGCTTTTAATAAACCCAGACCTTATACCGTACGCTTGTATTTTGCTGAGAATGCCGAATATGAGATTGGCCGGCGTTTATTCAATATCTCACTACAGGATAAACAGGTTTCGAAAGCCTTCGATATCATAAAAGAAGCCGGCCGAGCCAATCACACCGTAGTAAAGGAATTTAAAGGAATTAACATAACAGATGATTTGAAAGTCACTCTAACTCCCACAACTGAAGGAAAAGCCGACCCACTGCTGTGTGGAATTGAAATCATAGCCGAAGGCTGGTAAACTTAAACAACTTACAGACCGTCAAATGTTAGTGGTTTTTAACCAAATAGTTCTTCTAAAGAGTTGACAAACAACATGGAAAGTTGTTAGATATCAAGAACTTATGGGTTTTTGCGCCCGTAGCTCAATTGGACAGAGTCGCGGACT
>JABMRO010000775.1 GCA_013202635.1 Planctomycetota bacterium | reverse complement strand
TATCGGATTGGCTATGTTTAAGTTATTCAGACTGCCCTGACCGGAAGGTACGGTCCAGCTATAAGTCAACGCATTAGGACCATTATCCGGGTCGTATGCATTTACCTGTAATTGAGAAGCCTGGGCATCTGGAATGGTAGAAGGACTGGCCGTAACAGATGAGATAACCGGTGCCTGATTAACGCCGGACTTGATAACAATATTGTCGAATTCACGCCCATCTGTGGACGCGGAATAATTATCATACTGCTGGAACTTGATTCGAACGTTCGAAAGGTCCGTACTGCCGGCAGCGATCTGTGCCTGCTGAAGCACAGAATCCAGGTCAAACGATTGATTAGTAAAATTAACGATCAGGTCGGTTACCTTGACCCAATTCTGGCCATCCACACTCAATGCTATTCCATCACCTTTATAGCGCCCAAAAAAGCTGTCTGGAAGGGTACTTATCTCATCGGCCAGGCTCCAGTGGTCCAGTGTCAGTGCTACGTCAGTGGTATTCCTTAAATCCACGTGTAAAATTGCCTCATTCAGCGAGAACGTGTTGTTGCCTGCAATGTCGTCCATACGCAGACGCCCGCTAACTACCTCGATTCGGCCTTCGTTGTCCGAGTAATACTCCCAGCCTGCGGCAGCATTGGGCTTGCCCAGGCTGAAATCCTGTAAATAAGGAATCGCCTGAGCAATGACCGTTGTAGCCTGAATCTTTATATTGTCGAATTCACGCCCGTCTGTGGACGCGGGATAATTGTCATACTGCTGGAACTTGATCTGAACGTCTGAAAGGTCCGTGCTGTTGGCAGCGATTTTGGCCTGCTCAAGGACAGGGTCCAGATCGAAAGACTGATTCGTGAAATTAACAGTCAAGTCAGATACCTTCACCCAATTCTGGCCATCGACGCTCAATGCTATCCCATCGCCCTTATACCGGCCCACAAAGCTGCCTGGAAGGGTGCTTATCTCATCTGCCATACTCCAGTGGTCCAGTGTCAGCGTAACACCAGTCTTGCCCGTCAGGTCCACATGTAAAATCGCCTCATTAAGAGAGTATGTGCCGTTGCCTGCTATGTCGTCCATGCGCAGGCGCCCGCTTACCACCTCAATCCGCCCCTCATTGTCCGAGTAGTACTCCCAGCCTGCGGCCGCGTCGGGCTTGCCCAGGCTGAAGTCCTGTATATAAGGAACAGCATTCAACAAAAGCCTGGGCTCAAGATTCTCAAACACAGGTTTCCCACCGACCGGGTGGTGTTGTCTTGAACGCCGATTGCCTCGCAGCATTTTCCATATACGCTTCATTTTGTTTTCCTCCATAATTGCATCATCACGTGGCCTTTAAAAGTTGCTTAAACTCAATTCTTCCTTTTTATGTATGAACCCCGTTAAAGGCTCTACCTCTAACGGGGTGAACCTATATAAAAGTGCCACCATATATCTCACAAGTAACGTTTTTTTTGAGTTTCTGTATTGAGATTTTGGTTATAATCACCCCGTTAGAGACTTTTTATTTCACCACGTTAGAAGTTGACGGCTTACTTCTAACGGGGTTCAAGTCTCTAACGGGGATCATATTTTCAGGAGAATTAAGAGGCGTAGTCGTAGGTATGAGAACACGGCCCCCGCGTTTTCTTGCCCGCCGTCCCGATTTGCCCCCTTGCTTCCTTCGGAAGAAGGAAGCAAGGGGGCAGGGGCAGGCGAAAGCAAGAGCGGGGGCCGGAGAGCAATTTGTGGGATTTCAGTTGCAGTTTTGTTCGATATATAGATATAATGTTAAAGTAACTTTTTCAGATATGGGAGGTTTGACAGCATGGTTCCGAAAAAAAGTTTTATTGGCTCTTGTATTATTTGCGTTGTGTTGCTAAGTGCTCCGGAAGCTGCGTTTTCAGATGCGAGAATAAGAGCAGTTACTAATCCCAGCTCGGATATAACACTCTCCTATGTTCAGCCGGGGCGTATTGCCAGGGTTTATTTCACTGAAGGCCAGTGGGTAAAAGCCGGACAGGTGCTTGTCCAGCAGGACGATGCTGTTGAGCAGATACAACTGGCCCAGCTCGAAGCGGCAAGCACCGATACGACACAAATACAGGCCAGTGAGGCTTCGCTGGCCCAGAAAAGAGTTGACCTTAGAAAGCTTCAGAAGGCGGCCGCTCAGAATGCCGCAACGGAACTGGAAGTAGAACATGCGAAGTTAAGTGTAAAGATGGCCGAACTGTCGCTCCGGCTTGCCAGGTTCGAGCACGAACAGGCCCGGAGAAAATATGATGAGGTCAAGGTGCAGGTTGAAAAGATGCGTCTGGCCAGTCCGATAAATGGACGGATCGAAAAAATTCATGTGGAGGCTGGCGAATCAATTAATGCTCTGACTGATGTGGTTCGTGTTGTCCAGATTGACCCGCTTTGGATTGATGTTCCTGTACCTTTAGTCAAAGCCGCGGATCTCAGTGCCGGAAAAATGGCACAGGTAATGTTTCCTAATCCAAACAGGGCATTCTTAAACGGAAGAATTATTTACATTGGCGCAGTCGCCGACGCGGCCAGCGGTACGCTGAGAGTTCGCATAGAAGTGCCTAATAAATCGAACAGGCCGGCCGGCGAGCACGTTGAGATTATTTTTCCGGCTTCAAACCGTTAGAAATATTCTCTTTTTGAAGCACATTGTTTCTACGGTTGAATTTCTAACGAGGTTCAAGGAATTAGATAGAGGTGTTTAAGATGAGTCTTAATGGAGATGCTTTTCTATTCAGCAATCGTTCGAATGCAGGTACGCCGGAAGTCAGTCCGCAGGATGCCTTACGGAAAAATCAGCCCACAGGATGCCTTACGGCAAAGTCGGGTTATTTATTATCTGTCCTGTGTTCTCTGTCATGTGTTCTCTTTATTTTACTGATAGCCCAGTTAGCAGGTTGTGTTTCCGATGAAGTTGATAAGCAGGGTGTTCTGGCTTCTTATCAGCAGGTTCTGGCTGATAAAGGTCCCCAGCAGCGGGCTGATACGGAGGGCAAGGATTCTCAGCAGTCTCTGGGCCTGCTTAAACCAACTCCTGATGGAATTCCGGATGAGGTTGAGATTGTTATAGATCCAAACACAGGCAGAAAGATTGTTGAACTGACAATTGAGCAGGCGATTGTCAGGGCCCTTGCCAACAGCCCCGAAATCAGAGTAGTGAGTTTCGATCCTTCTATAGCCAAACAGGACATAACCAAAGCGGCCGCGGAGTTCGACGTCACCGCCTTCGGGCGTATGAATTTCGAGCAGGACGATAATCCTGTTAACAGTATTTTTCAACCCGGCCAATCGGATGTTCGTTTATTGGAGTCGGGAATCAAGCAGAAAGGCGTCACCGGTTCCGAATGGTCTTTGAGCTATGCCTTGTCCCGAAGCTGGGACGATTTGGCTACCAGGTCACTGTCCACAAGATATGAGCCGATACTCGCTTTTCAGGTTAAGCAGCCGCTTCTGCGTGACGCATGGCAGCAGACCAACCTTGCGGGAGTGAATATAGCCAGGCTCAACCATGATATTGCCGTTCTTGGTTTTCGTCAAAAGGCCGAGGATATTTCGACGCAGGTCATATCGGCCTATTGGCGCCTTATGCAGGCCCGCCGGGACTTTGAGGTTTTGCAGAAACTATTGGAAAGAACGCTTGAGACATTGACAAAAGTGTTAGGCCGCCAGGAAATTGATGCAACTGACGTGCAGATCAAGCAGATGGAGGCTTCTGCAAAATCCCGTGAGGCTATACTGCTTCAGGCCGGCAGAGAAGTTATTGACGCACAGGATGCTTTGCTGAGGTTGATGGCTGACCCGCAGGTAAGCTTGCTCGATGAACTGGAAGTTATACCCCAGACTGCTCCGGCGGTTAAGGCGAAGGAGCTTGAACAGAATGAGATTCTTGGACGGGCCATAAAGAAAAATCCGGTCATGCAGCAGGCCCGGGTAGCTATTGCTGTTGCTGATATTAACATCCGTGTTGCGGAAAACCAGGAGATGTCCCGGCTGGATTTGATTGCTTCGAGCAGATTACAGGGAATTGGCTATGGCCGGAACCACGCACAGGACAATTTCAATCGTGGCGACTATGTAAGCTATGCGGTTGGTTTGTCTCTTGAATTTCCGCTCGGTAACCGGCAGCGAGAAGCCGAATTACTTCGAAGAAGACTCGAACGCAGAAAGGCTGTTTCTACTTTGCAGAATCTTGCCGACCAGGTGGCGATACAGGCTAGGGGGAGGATGAGATTGATTGAGACGAACCTTGCGGAGATACAAATTCAGGCCGACGCCGCCGAGGCGTCAAGAATTCATCTGCAGGCGGTGGAGGATTCGGAACCGGTGCGGGAAAGACTTACGCCCGAGTTTCTTCTGGTCAAACTACAGGCACAGGCCGCTCTGGCGGATGCTCAGCGGGCCCATATAAAGGCCGTTGCCGACTTCAATATTTCCCTGGCCGAGTTGGCCCAAACTATGGGGACCGTGCTGGAACTTCGTCAGGTCGGCACCGCTTTACCGATTGTTTCTGAACCCCGTTAAAAACAAGTCGTCGACTTCTAATGGGGTGAACGCAATAATATCCCTTAGCAGACAGATGAATCGGTACAATAGAACCGGATTCAGTGTCTGGGAAGAAGGAGATTTGCGCCTTTCGTAACCTTTTGCAGGTTAGGCTCTTATACGCTACTTATCTTAAGATCCGTTGCGCATGTCTCCGTAATGTCTCCAATTTGCGTGGATCTAAGCCTCCTTTTTCACTTGATTCGCACCCCCATAATTACGATAGACTGGGTGTTATGAGAAAGGTTTGGATCTACAAAAGAAAACTTCAGAGTTCTTATGGCTCGGTACACCGATTGAATCTTCATAACCAGATATAACAAACAAGATATATACGAATGTCGACCCTGTCTTGCGCCGTGCGGTAGATCAAATACCGGTTGGTGACTGGCTGTGACCCCAGCTTTGCGAGTTGAGCCGTCTTCTCTGCAATATCAGGAGTGAGATACTGTAACCGAAGTCATAAAGAATCTTGCATAGCGTGCCTCGGTTGTCAATGTGGAGCGGCGGAGAGTTTTTTTGCGATGGGAGAACATTATGCTTGCCTCCGCAGTAGAAAGACATATAATAGCAGTCAGAAATATATTAAATTGTAATGATCGCGTAGCGAAGCCTTGGAGCAAAATCACTCTGTGTATTCCCGAATCAGCCTCAAGACCTACTTTCCGTATCATTCCACTTGTTTTACCTGTGCTCTCGAAAGAGAGGTTTATGCATGGCGATTCCGATGAATCTCTATGCTTTAGTAAGTTTGAATATTGTATTTTTTAGGATTATTTAATGCCATTTACAAATTTTGGTCTTTCAGACCCGCTGGTGCGAGGTATTCTCGCCACCGGCTACACCGCTCCAACTGAAATTCAATCCCAGGCGATTCCCGCCGCAGTCGAAGGCCGGGACGTTATCGGCTGCGCACAGACGGGAACGGGCAAAACCGCGGCTTTTGTCCTGCCCATTTTAGACAGGCTAAGTCACGAACCGCCGTCGAAAAAGCGGATTGTCAAATCGCTCATCCTCACACCGACGCGCGAGCTGGCGCTGCAGATTGAAACGGCAATAAAGGGCTATGGGCGATTCGTGGATATTCGTACGCTGGCGGTTTACGGCGGCGTCAATATCAGGGGTCAGCTCAATGTGCTAAAGCGCGGTGTTGACATCGTTGTGGCCACGCCCGGACGATTGATGGATCACATGGAGCGGGGCACGATAGACCTCAAGCATATTGAAATACTCGTGCTTGATGAAGCCGACCGAATGCTGGATATGGGCTTCATCAACGACGTTAAAAAAATCGTGAGGGCCTTGCCCACCAGGAAACGCCAGACAATGCTCTTTTCAGCTACTATCTCTAAGGAGGTAAAATCGCTGGCTGCCGAGATGCAGAAGTCTCCGAAAATGATTCAGATCGGCCGGCCGCGTAACCCCATCGAGACGATTACACAACATATTTATCCGGTTCGGAAGGAACAGAAAATGGACCTTCTCATACACCTGCTCGGTGCCTCGCAGATGTACAGCGTACTGGTCTTCTCCCGGACCAAGCACGGAGCGGACAAGATCAACCGGCGACTCAATCGGGCCGGCGTTGTATCTGTAGCGATCCACTCCGGCCGCACACAGGGACAGCGTCTGCAGGCAATGGACGGCTTTAAGAGAGGCAAGTTCCAGGTGATGGTCGCAACCGATATCGCTGCGCGAGGGATCAATATTGAGGGAATCTCGCATGTCATCAACTAT
>JABMRO010000774.1 GCA_013202635.1 Planctomycetota bacterium | reverse complement strand
GCTTTGGGATTTTACTTAAAGAACAGTTAAGAATATGACTATATTTAAGACATTTACAGTATTCCTTATGATTTTGATGTTTTCTTTCCCTGTAATGGCTCATGATCACGATGATCCCAATCTACATGAAGCTGATTTTGGGATAGAACTGGACGATTGCAACGCAATCCATGTTGAGCCACACGTACTCGGAAGTGAACTCGATGCATTGTTTTTCTTCTGGACCGACGAGCCGGGATTCGACTCGCATGCCGGTATGTTTCCGACCGGTTCGTCCATCGGCTTCAATATCCTCGATGCGCTGAAAAAATGGAATGGTAACGGCTTTGATATCCTCGATCCCAATACCGAGGAAACGCTGACAGTCAGCTTTCTTTTCAGCAGCACCTTCGCAACGTACGAGACCGGTGACGGTTTTGCCGAGGGCTTCGAGATTCCGGTTGCCGGAGACGGCTCATGGCACAAGCATCTGGGATATACGCTCAATGGCGCTGGCAACAATGACCCTAACAGTGGCATCTATCTGCTTGAGCTGGAGCTTTACAATACGAGCAGCGAACCTAATATCACAAGCTCGAATCCATTTTGGATTGTCTTTAATCTCGGTATGCCCGAGGAAGATCACCACGAATCAATACATTGGGTCGAGGAAAACCTCTCTCAATTTCCTGATTTGGAACAGGACGGCTATATTGACTTCAAAGACTTTGCCATTCTCGCCTCTCAATGGCTCAATACAGACTGTGATTGCCGGAACAATTGGTGTTATGGAGCAGATATTACAGAAGACGGCAGGGTGGATTTGCTCGATTTGGCAAAGTTTGCCTCGAATTGGCTCGAATCTATGGATAATTCAAAAGAGGTGAATTCCTTAAATCAAATTGTGGACGAGGCGGGAGGTTGCGGTTAGAATGAGGGGCGTGAAGGCGTATCCATTAAAATTTAGGCCGATATACAAACAGCGTATCTGGGGCAGTCAGAAGCTGCGAGAGGTTTTCGAGAAGGATTTGCCGGCAGGGGAGAAAATCGGTGAGAGCTGGGAACTGGCTGATTTGCCGGAAGATAAATCCGTAATCGCAAACGGTGAATTAGCCGGACAGACTCTTCAATCGGCCATTGAAAAATATCCTAAAGAAATAACAGGGGATCAGAATTTCCCAGTGGGGTTTCCGCTATTAATTAAATTTTTAGATGCGCAGGATGTCCTTAGCGTACAGGTGCACCCCGACCCACAAACCTGCCTGAGAATGGGCAGAGGGGAGCCGAAGACCGAGTGCTGGTATATCATATCGGCCGAGCCCGGTGCGGTGATTTATAAAGGGCTCAAAGAAGGCGTTACGAAGGAGCAGTTTACCGAGGCGATAGAAAAGGGTGACGTGGCCGATATGCTGGTAAAGATATCGGTCGAAGTGGGCCAGTGTCACTTTCTTCCGTCTGGGACGACACACGCCATCGGGGCGGGTCTGCTGATAGCCGAGATTCAGATGCCATCGGACACGACGTATCGGGTTTTCGATTGGAACAGGGTTGACGATACAGGTAAGGCAAGAGAGCTGCACATCGAAGAGGCCTTGGAAAGCATTCACTTCGATGCATCCGGCGATAATCTTTCGGTAACAAAGATGGGGCGCCTGGTGGACTCTGAATATTTTAAGGTTGATAAAGGTCACCAGGGCAAAAGCTGCGATCTGCTGATTTCAGCCGGCCAGATGAAAACGCTGATTATCATTTCCGGCTCCGGGACAATTACAGGAGCCGGGGATGGAGTTGAATTCGCGGCTGGCGATACTCTGCTTATTCCCGCCATCTATGAGGGGGTGATGCGATTTGCAGATGATACACAATACTTGACAGTAACGATTTAATTGGCTATTGATTATCTTCAAAAGGCAATAAACCAATCGAAAATAAATCAATAGCAATTAGTAAGCTGAAGATGGTCAATGGTCAAAGTTAACAATCTAAAATCAAGTTATATCGCTGTCTTTTTAATAGCGGGGGCACTCTATGTGGCCACCTGTGCCCCGGGGCCGCTCTGGCAGGACAGCGGGATGTATCAATACCGGATATGGCATAATGATATAGAGGGCAGGCTGGGGCTGGCGCTTTCACATCCGCTTTATCATATTATAGGCATCGGGGTAAAGCAAATTCCGCTCGGCGAGTTCGCACACAGGATAAACCTGATTTCAGCAGTGGCCGCGGCCTTTACAATTGCAAACCTGTTTTTGCTTATGCGAATATGGCTGGACAAGCTTTTACCTGCGTTAATAACTGCCTTATGCCTGGCTTTATCGCATACCTTCTGGCGTCACGCGGTCATCGCAGAAACATATACTCTCTATACGGCACTTTTTTCGGCCGAACTGTTAATGCTGCTGCAATACTTTAAGACAAGGCGGGTGGGGTATCTATATTTGTTGGGTCTATGCAACGGCCTGGCAGCCGCCAACCATATGTTCGCGATAATTTCATTTGCCTGCTACCTGGTATTTTGCATAATTCTATTGAAGCAAAAGCACATCAAGTTTGGGCACTTGAGAAATATTGCTTTGATGTGGATTATAGGTGCGGCCCCATACGGATACCTTATAGTCAAAGATATCATTCAGGGAGGTAGTTTTACAGCTACCGCAGCATCGGCATTTTTCGGCGACAAATGGCAGGGCAACGTTCTCAACGCAAGTCTCTCAGGCGGGCTTATCAAAGAGAACCTTATACTTATTGCATATAATTTCCCAACGCCCAATATTATTTTATTCTTTGCCGGTCTCTATGGTCTGACAAAAGTGCCGCATGGCTTTGGATTCGCAAAGGTTCTTCTGGCGCTGCTGATACTGTATTTTATATTTGCATATCGTTATACAGTGCCGGACAGGTACGCGTTTTTCATACCCTTCTATTGCTTAGTTTCTGTCTTGATTGGTGTCGGTTTTGACTTGCTTATTACCACGTTCAAATACAAGACTCTATGCTGGATAGTTGTCATCTTCGCTTTGCTGCCAATACCGATTTATATAGCCGTTCCTTTTATTGCTGAAAAACTTGAATTTAATCTCTCCACAAGAGCGGATGTCCCTTACCGGAATGATTATACGTGGTTCTTACGGCCGTGGAAGCTTGGCTATCGCGGAGCGGAAAGATTCGCCGAAGAAGTATTCGAAAAGCTCGAGCCCGAGACGGTCGTTTATGCCGACAATACGATGGTTTATCCGCTGCTTTATAGGCAGGAAGTAAAGGGAAAAAGGGCGGATGTCAGAATCATATCCGAATATGCGGGCAGTGAAGGCGTGCCCTTAGTGGGTGAAAAATCCATAGAACAGTGGCTGTCGGAGGGGGATGTTTATGCCGTCTCACCGGTAGCCGGACGTAAGGGTACGGGAATTGTCTGGAAAATAGCTGATTAAGGATTTTCCAGCCAGACTTCTGAGTCGTAGCGGAGCATAATTAAATTATCTTTGAAGCCGTCGAAGCGGATATTTTGTTTTTTACCAGATAGCTCCTGCAATATCCATTTCGGGAAGTTTGCACCTGCCTTGATTGAAAGGGGGGCTCCGCCGCCGAATCGGGGATTTATTTCAACGAATTTGATTTTGCCGTCGCTTGTCAGGAACAGTTGAAGAGTTATAACACCCGGGCCTGCTCCGAGTTTCTCGGCCAACTCGGCGGCTTGCTTCATAATCCGGGTATTTTTTACGACCTGCCCCTTGCTGACTTCGCCTGTCCTTACCTCGATACGTTTTCTCGGTACGACACAGCGAACCTTCAAATCAAAGTCAATATATACATCGCAGGTATATTCGGCGCCCTTGATGAACTGCTGGCAGATAGCGTTTGGTATTCTTTTGGCAAAGAACGACAGCTCCCTGCGATTGTTCACGGCGGCGTTGCCCCTGCCGGCGTAGCCGTCCCAGGGCTTTAGAAAACAGGGCCAATTAAGTTTG
>JABMRO010000773.1 GCA_013202635.1 Planctomycetota bacterium | reverse complement strand
GTATAACAGCAGGGCGAAGATAATAGCCGCTACCGCCAAATCGACCAGGAGCCAGCGAACCAGTTTATTGAGTCTCGCTTTTTTGCGTTTTTTCAAATCTGTTTCAGTACTTTGAATTTCTGTCTTGCTCAAATCCATTCGCATGATTATAGTGGTTCAATTGTGTATTAAAAGATTTTTCTGTTTATGAGGATTAAAATATGGCAAGTCATTTTGCTGACCGTCTCTGCGACGCTGTGAAAACCAAGAAAACTTCTTTGATTGTCGGGCTGGACCCTGTTTACACCAGGCTGCCATCTGCGATAAGAAACCATCGCCAGATGAACGATGAGTTTGATGCCGCCGCCGCGGTCGATGCTATCTTCGATTTCTGCACACAAACAATGAGAATCGTTGCGCCGATGGTCCCCGCGGTGAAGATAAACATTGCGTTTTTTGAAAAGTATCTCTGGGAAGGACTCGAGACTTACTATTCCCTGATTTCCGAGGCCGATGAGCTGGGACTGGAAATAATCGGCGACGTAAAACGCGGCGACATAGGACACACCGCCGAAGCTTACGCCGCTGCTCATCTTGAAAATCCGGAGCTGGCCGGCCTCGAGGACACGCTCGCCCCCGATGCCATAACCGTCAACGGATACACGGGAACAGACGGAATCGAACCTTTTGCTGAAATGGCCGACAAGCAGGGCAAAGGTGTCTTTGTGCTGGTTCGTACCAGCAATCCTTCCGCGGCCGCAATTCAGGATTTTACCGACTCTGATGGCCTGGCAATGTACGAAAAACTTGCCGAAGTCGTCGGCCAAATCGCCAATAAAGAACAGAGAATCGGTAGTTGCGGGTACAGTAACGTCGGAATGGTCGTCGGAGGCACTGCTCCGCAGGTAACGGCTGCCCTGCGCCAAAAGTATGATAAAGTTTGGTTCCTCATCCCGGGCTACGGCTCGCAGGGTGCTGAGGCTGCCGACTGTGTCCGGTTTTGCAAACCCGACGGTACCGGAGCTTTAATCAACGCGTCACGCTCGATTATCTACGCCTATGAAAAGCCGAAATACAAAGGCCAGTTCGGCGACGACTGGAAAAGATGTATCGAGCAGGCCGTCATCGACGCGAAAGTCGATTTGGCAAACGCTATGCAGACCAAGCTCTGACTCGGACATAATAATATCTGCACCTCAAATACTGAACTAATAAAGCCCCGTTAAAATACGGCATACGTAGGTTTGATATGACTCGCCCAGAACCAGCGCCGGAATATCCCGGCTGCAATCGGTCCTCGAAGCAAAATCTTTCCAATCCGAAACCTGCACTCAGCTCGTCCTCGGATGCTGTTTGCCGGATGTTTGACCGCATAGCACCTTACTACGTACTTCTAAACCACATCTTGTCCTTCGGGTGGGATTTTTTATGGCGTCGAAAACTCGTTAACACCGTCAACAAAGATAAAAAATTGCAGGTCATCGACCTGGCAACAGGCACCGGTGATTTATTAATTTCACTGCTCCGCAGAAATCCCGATATTACACAAGCTGTTGGTCTGGACATATCTGAAAATATGCTAACTTTATGCCGCAAGAAAATTGCAAAACATAAACTCGCTGACCGGGTAAGTCTGGTTCGCTCTGATGCAGCCGACTGCGGTTTGCCCGATGAATCCTTTGATGTCGTTACTATGGGCTTCGGGATAAGAAATACGCCCGATGTGTTCAGAACTCTCTGTGAGATACACCGCCTCTTAAAGCAAGGAGGTACGGCATTGATATTGGAATTTTCCATTCCATCCAACCGAATAATCAGAAAATGCTACCTTTTATACCTGCGCAATTTTGTGCCCATGCTCGGTCGTCTGCTCTCCGGCGATAAAAATGCCTATCGTTATCTGAATACAAGCGTTGAAAATTTTTACAGCATGGACGATTTCTCTACCCTTATGCGAAAGGCCGGCTTCAAGGATGTAAGCGCTGCTCCCTTGACATTTGGAGTTGCGTGTATATACAAGGCTTCCAAAGCCTCGACCGGTTCATAGCCTTCTCTATTTAACTGATTTTTCTTGTCCTCTTTTCCTGAGCGGCTTACACTATCGTAATTCAATAATGCTGTCGGACATTCGACAGGGGACAAAAAACTATGCAGGACGACAGATACAATTTTGCCGCCAAAAAAGTTCTGATTATGGGTCTCGGACGTTTCGGTGGCGGCGTCGATGCCGCTGAATTCACCGCAAGAGCCGGTGCCAAAGTGATAATTACTGATTCGGCTCCTGCTGAAAAGCTAAGTGATTCCATAGACAAGCTCAAAGAATTTTCTGATATAGAATTCCATCTCGGTTTACACGACACTGCTGATTTCAGACAGACCGACATTATCATAGCCAATCCGGCAATCCCCGACGACAATGAATTTCTCGAAATCGCCCGACGGAATAATAAATTCATTACCTCTCAGATAAACATCTTCTTTGAGCTGTGTTCCGCACAGATAGTCGGCATTACCGGTGCCAACGGCAAGAGCACAACTACCGCGCTTACCGCCCATCTGCTTAGAAATAAGAGCATCGAGAACGTTTGGCTAAGCGGTAATATTGGTAATCAACCTTTACTTACCATTCTGGATAAGATTAAAACACATGACTTAGTCGTATTGGAGCTGTCGAGTTTT
>JABMRO010000772.1 GCA_013202635.1 Planctomycetota bacterium | reverse complement strand
TGCCGGAAGCTAACAGGTTTTTTAATGGCCGTAGCTGTAATATCAGCAAAACAGGCGTCTTTATTACACTACCAGTAACGGCGCCTATCAGACCGGGCCATATCGTAGAACTCAATTTTCCACGAACAGAGACTTTAGCAAAAGAAAAAGGGCAATTTGCCCGCATCAAAAGCGGCAAAGTTGTCAGAGTGGACCGCAAGAATCTACTCGAAAGTGCAGAGATTGGTGTTGGTATTGTCTTTCAGTAGATAAAAATTAGCCACACGGGAAGAGATTGCGGAGAGACTGTGGCAACCGGAGACATGGGGCAATGAAAGAGTAAAGACTGATGACTGAGAGGAGTCATCAGTCTTTTTTATTTACACGTTGCTAAACCTGCTTGCAGGTATAAATTCTCGACACGCCAGTCAGCGATAGCAATCCTGACTCATACTTGATAACAACAGATTTCACAGGTTGGCTTGTAATTCAAACATAGTGTAGTTTGATGATATTGCCCTACTTGCACCGCCAGTTGATATAGAAGCAACATAAGCTGAAAGTAACTATTAATTTTTAATTGATATAGCAAGCTTGATTAATTTCGGCCGCTTATACTGGTTCTTTGTAGGCTCGTTCTAATGGATACATGATTATTGCTATAGGCAGATTGGATCAATGTAAATAGAATATCTTGCCATTCTTTATATGATGGTGTATTTTATGGCACCAATGCAGACAAAAGTTATAAAACTCGATGCTACAAATGTTGATTCGACAAAAATCAAGGAAGCCGCATCTATAGTCGAACGTGGTGGATTAGTTGCGTTCCCTACCGAAACCGTCTATGGGATTGCCTGCCGTGTCAGTAGCAATTCATTGGCAAAACTTAACGATATTAAAGGCAGAGACCCTGCTAAATACTACACATTACATATCGGCCCAAAAAATGAAGTCAACAAATATGTACCGACTATCGGGTTGAGGGCTATAAAATTAATCAAAAATGCCTGGCCCGGTCCATTGACTTTAGTATTTGAATTAGACCATACGGATATTGACAAACAGCAAAAAATTCTCGAAAGAGAGCTTTTTGAAAATTTGTATAAAAATAATTCCATAGGCATTCGTTGTCCGGACAGCCCAATAGCTGCAATGTTACTGCAGGAAACAAACAATCCTGTTATTGCACCAAGCGCTAACATAGCAGGTCAATCACCAGCAGTTGATGCCAGTCAGGTTCTTGCTCAATTATCAGGTAAAATAGAGTTGCTGTTAGATGCTGGACCTTGTAAATACAAGAAAAGCAGCGCTGTTGTTAAAATAGGTAAAAAGGGCATTGAGATTTTAAGGCCTGGTATATATTCTAAAGCCCAGTTAGATGCAATATCAACAGTTAAGTTTTTGTTCGTGTGTACCGGCAACACATGCCGAAGTCCAATAGCCGAGGGAATATTTCGAAAATATTTGGCAGAAAAACTGCAATGCAAGGTTGACCAACTGGAGCAAGTAGGTTATAAGATAAGCTCCGGCGGAGTTATGGATACGAATGGTTTTCCAGCAAGCCCCGGAGCGTTATCAGCTTGTGCAGCCAAGGGAATAGATTTAAAAGCTCACAGGAACAAAGGGTTGTCCAAAGAGCTTATTGAAGAGAGTGACTTTATCTTCGCAATGGAGCGAAAACACAAGGAAAGTATTATTGCTCTTAGTCACGAGGCTGCGGATAAATGTTTTTTATTGGCAGCAGATAAAGAAATTGCTGACCCGATAGGTCACCCTCAGGAGTTGTTCAATAGTTGTGCTGATATGATAGAAGTAGCCGTTAAGAAAAGGATTAGTGAGCTTGTGATATGAAAATAGTAGTTGGAAGCGACCATCGAGGTTTCGAAGCGAAAGAACAAATTAAAGCCATAGCCGCCGAGTTGGGCCATGAGTGCATTGATGTTGGTACTACCAACAGCAATCCGGTTGATTACACTGACCCAGCTTACTTAGCAGCAACGGCGGTATCGAAAAAACAGGCCGATAGAGCCATTTTAGCCTGCGCAACCGGTATCGGAATGAGCATAACTGCAAACAAAATAAATGGGATTAGAGCTGCACTGTGCCATGATGAATTAAGCGCTCAGATTTCACGTGACCACAACGATGCAAACGTCCTTTGCTTGTCCGGAGACCAGGTCGGAGAAGTACTTTTGCGAAAAATGGTGGAGGTCTGGCTCAATACTGAATTCAGCGGCGGAAGACACGAAAGAAGAGTAAAAAAAATAAAAGCCATCGAAGAAGGCAAGGACCCAAGCGAAGTAAAAACAGCTAACGTACAGTGAATAACATACAGCGAGCAGATTTTTGTATTACGACACATGTGATACAAATTCTGGTAGATATATTTTGTAGATACAAAAGTTAATATGTGGAGAATTTGTATTTTCTTATATTTCAACTGAGTTTGGAAATCTGTTCTTAAATAGGGTGGGCAAGGAGGCCTGCCCTATATTTTTTCTGCAATCAAACTACTTTCGGCCTTCTCACCATAAAAAATGACAAAAGTAATTCTAATCAACTGGATTGGATCGAATTTGATATGATGCTATGAAAATCCGCCACAGATTTTAATTACACCTTCAAAGGGGGTATCTTAATCTTAAGATGATTCTGCAATTTGTTTCTTAAATCTTTTGAAACTTTAGGAAACTGCTTAATAACATTTTTGGTCTGCTCCGGATCTGTTTTCAAGTTATAAAGGCAGGGGCCCTTGCCGAGGTTTTTACCAGTAACGTTCTGAAAATAGTGCCAATTCAGATTGTGAATCGCTCCAAATTTATTAAAAACAGTGTAAACGTTTTCGTGAAGCGAGGGAACTTCTCCTGTTACCAGCTTCCACATATTCCGCCCATCCATATTCCTATAATCATCAATTCCGAGCAGCGGAAGAAACGTGGGCATAAAATCGACAGCACTGACAAGTTCGTCAACACGTATGGCGGCATATCTCTTATCAGGGTGTTTTATAATTAAAGGAATACGAGTAACACAAGCATTAAGAAGGCCGGGGGTTTTCTGTACACAGCCTTCCTCGCCGAGATGGGTGCCGTGATCGGTCGAAAATACGATGATCGTATTATCCATCAGTCCCAACTGTTCGACTCTTTTCAAAAGGCGACCAATACAATAATCGCTGAATGTAACTTCGGCGGCATAAAGATCTCTGATAACAGGCAAGTCTTCCGGGCGAATATCAGCGTTCCTGACTCCATATCCAAACAAATATCTCTCATAAGGATATTCCCTGCGATACATCCTCTGAAATCTCGGAGGTGCATCCCACGGCTCATAAGGGTCAAACATATCAATCCAGAGCATAAAAGGGCTGCCGCCGGCATTTTGTTCGAGCCAATCCATAGCTGCACGGCAGGACCGGGCACAGAAGTAATCTTCCTCGCTTTTTCTATGTTGTGTGTTCATCAAGTATTGCCTCATATTTGCATCATAGCGCTGGTTCCACAAATGGGTGGGCATATGCCTTTTCGGGTCAAATTTTTCTTTTGGGCCGCTTTTCCATCTGTCTGTCTCCTGGCCACGAACCCAATGCCATGAATCAAAACCGCGATGAAAATTGTAATTCGCTTTGAAATGATGGTAGGTATCAACAATAAAACCATTTGTAACACCATGCTTTTGTAGAACTTCGGCAAAAGTAATATCACTATCGGCAAGTGGCTGCCACTTTGCTTCGGGAAGTACGCTCTTGCCTGTGTGATAGACCCTTCGGCAGGGAATGGTGGGCAGCCCTTCGGCAGTGACGTCTGTAAATAATACGCCTTCCTTTGCCAACTTGTCGAGATAAGGTGTTTTTATGCGGGTACTGCCATAACAGCCGAGATGGTCCGCCCGCCATGTATCGGCAATGATTACAATCATATTAAGGCCGTTAGGCTTTGAGGTCATTGGTATGCGGGAAGTCTTCTTTGCGGAGCTTTTCAAATCTCCTGTCCATACAGACATTGTTGATGCATCTTCTTTCGTTTTCTTTGCGCCCTTTGCAGCAATACTCATCGCGCCGATACCGGCGGCTGTCGTAATGAAATTTCTCCGAGTTAATAATTTTTTATCTTTCTTTGATACGTAGAGATGTTGTTCTCCTTCTGAACTATCTTTTTTATTCACCATAATTGCTTTCCTTCCGGATGCTTGTAAATTAATGAGGTCTATATGAAAAGCAAAGTTGCTAAGATATTTTACTACTAAATATGCAGCGATATCAAATCTTGGCAGGAATTTGTTTTCGCCTGGCTGAGATGTCTTCCAGAGCTTCTTTTACTCTTTCTTTGCCTGCCTGGGTTTTGCGGCGCAACTTCTCTGCGGGACTAACACCTATAGAACGTAATTTTTTATATCTGTTGTCAAGCAGATTATCGAGCTTTGTGCGTTTGAGGTCCCGCAGCGTTTTTACAATATACTTCTCGACGTTATAAACGGTATCGTGAAGATTACGATGTGCACCCCCGAGCGGTTCAGAAATAACTACATCAACAAGTCCGAGCTTATACAAGTCCTTACTCGTTAGTTTAAGTGCCTCCGCAGCTTTTGGCGCCTGTGAGCCGTCACGCCACAAGATTGCAGCGCAACCCTCAGGCGATATCACTGAATAATACGCGAATTCAAGTATTGCCAACCTGTCCCCTACACCTATTCCAAGAGCACCGCCTGACCCCCCTTCCCCAATGACGATACATATTATGGGCACCTTCAAGCGTGACATTTGATGAAGATTAACAGCTATTGCCTGTGCCTGGCCGCGTTCTTCAGCACCAATACCCGGATAGGCACCCGGTGTGTCAATAAGTGTAATGATAGGAATGCCAAACTTTTCAGCAAATTTCATCTTGGCCATAGCCTTTCGATATCCCTCAGGATTAGGGGAACCGAAATTACAGGCAATCTTTTGCTTTGTCGTTTTGCCTTTATTTTGACCGACAATTAATACCTTCTCCCTTCCGATGTGACCAAGGCCCGTTACGATTGCGCGGTCGTCGCCGAAGCATCTGTCACCGTGTAATTCACGAAAATCTTTTACCATCAGGCTAAGATAGTCAGAAAGAAGAGGTCTGTCGGGATGACGTGCCACCTGAACAGTTTGCCATGCGCTCAGATTCGAATAGATTCGCTTCAGCTCAGTAACCTGCCGGCGCTGGAGCCGGCGAATCTCGGCAGAATAATCGATACCTTTGATTGAGCCGAGTCTGCGCAGCTCATTCATCTGGCTATCAAGGTCAGCTATCTTCTCCTCAAATTCGAGGTGGCCGCCATTACTAAAACTATTGTTATTATCCGGCATTTTAGCTATTGTTGTCTCTCGCTCTACCATAAAACTCAACAAGAATGTTTACAAAAAAATTGCCCATAAATAAAGGGCTTTCTTTTTAAACAGCAAATGTTAGCATTTTCATAGCTTAAATCAAAGAAAAAAATTGACAATTGAGGGCTGGTACAGTACTTTTTAATATAATGATCTCTGACGCAAATATCCGTAAGGACTTGTGTATGAAAGACTTAAGGCAAATAACTGTTATCGGATTGGGCCTTTTGGGCAGCTCGATTTCATTGGCGGTTTTACGCTCTTTTGCCCGAGTAAAAGTAATAGGTTACACACATCGGCCTTCCACTCGCACTAAAGCCAGAGGATTGTCAGTGTCAACCGAAGTCGTCGATTGTCTAAAGTCAAGTGTGTCCTGCGCAGACCTTATCATCTTAGCTACGCCCATAGCTACATTTGAGAAAACCTTCAGTGAAATTGCCAATGCACTGCCAAGCGGCTGTATCGTTACCGATGTCGGCTCGACAAAGGTTCTGCCACACCGCTGGGCAGCCAGGAAGCTGCCAAAGAAGGTCCGCTATATAGGTTCACATCCAATTGCCGGATCCGAACAAAGAGGCATCGAATTTGCCAGAGATGACCTGTTCGACGGGGCAATGTGCATTCTGACAACGACGAAAAAATCTAACCGGCAGGCAGTGAAGACCCTGAAAAGCTTCTGGTCCAAGCTCGGATGCTCTGTGAGGTTGATGACACCGGCAGAGCATGATAGAATCTTTGCAAACGTAAGCCACGTACCACATATAACGGCAGCGGCATTAATAAATGCTAATGATAACGAGGAGTTGAAATTTGCCGGAAAAGGTTTTATGGATACATCGAGAATAGCATCCGGCCCGGCTAATATTTGGACCGATGTACTACTGACAAACATAAACAACACGACCAAAGGTATCGATAAAATCATCGCTGAATTAGAGAAACTCAAAAAGGCAATAAAAAAAGAAAATAAACGAGAAATCGAAAAACTGCTTGAGAAGGCAAGGACGAAACGAGCGATACTTGTAAAATACAAATATAAAAAGAAGGAACTAATATCGTGAAGCAGTGGCGAGTCGAGGTTTTTAATCGATCGGGCTTTTCCGACGTACATGGCAAGAGCATTCTGGAAGATATTAATGAACTGGGCATTAGTTCGGTACAGGTGGTTCAATCGGCGAAGGTCTTTCTTATAAAGGCGGATTTTGATAAGAATATTGCCGAGCGTGTGGCACATGAGCTCCTGACCGATCCGGTCTGTGAAGAGTACTACATAGGCAGAAGCAGTGCGCCGGCAGGCCTGGCAAAAGCAACACTCATCGAAGTACACCTTAAAAGCGGGGTTACCGATCCGGTGGCCAAATCCGTAATGACGGCAATTGCCGATATGGGCGTTAAAGCCGACCATGTTCGAACCGCCCGAAAGTATGTTCTGTTGGGTGAGATTACACAAAAACAGACAGATACAATCGCCAAGAAAATTTTATCGAACGACTGTATTGAAGATTGTGTTATAGGCAATGAAGCAGAACCGCCAAGTCCACATCTCAAACCATACGAATTGCAGATAGTACACTGGCCCATATGCGAGCTTAATGATGACCAGCTTACAGCTCTGAGCAAAGAAAAGGACCTGTTTTTGAACCTCGTCGAGATGCAGACCATTCAGAAATACTACCAGCAGCTCGGCAGAGAGCCTACCGACGTTGAGCTGGAATCGATCGCTCAGACATGGAGCGAACACTGCGTGCATAAAACTCTCAAAAGCTCGGTTGATATGTCAATCAACGGCGAACAGGTGCATTTTGACGATTTGCTGAAAGAGACCGTTTTCAAAGCAACTAAACAACTTGATAAACGCTGGTGTATATCGGTGTTTGCCGATAACGCAGGCGTGATAGAATTCGATAAAGACTCTGCGATATGTTTCAAGGTCGAAACTCATAATCATCCATCGGCACTTGACCCTTACGGCGGAGCAGCTACGGGCATAGGCGGTGTAATTCGCGACCCGATGGGTACAGGGATGGGTGCCAGGCCAATCGCTAATACAGATATATTCTGCTTCGGCGAACCAGACAAAAAAATCGACGACATCCCCAAAGGAGTTTTACATCCAAGAAGGATTATGAAAGGCGTTGTGGCGGGTATTCGAGACTACGGCAACAGAATGGGGATCCCAACGGTCAACGGTGCGATTTACTTCGACGACAGATACATGGCCAATCCGCTGGTCTATTGCGGCAATATCGGCATAATGGACAAAGACAAGTGCTTTAAGAATCCTCAAAGCGGAAATCTTATCATTATGGTCGGCGGCCGGATAGGCAGAGATGGGATACATGGCGCTACCTTTTCAAGCGGCCAAATGACACACGAACACGAAACAATCTTTTCACACGCTGTTCAAATCGGCAATCCGATAACGGAAAAGAAAATGTTAGACGTATTGATACAGGCAAACGAGGCTGGTTTGTACGAAGCAATCACCGACTGCGGGGCCGGCGGGTTGAGCAGTGCCGTAGGAGAAATGGGTGAAGAACTCGGAACGGAAGTTGATTTGGAAAAGTCGCCGTTAAAGTATGCGGGCCTTAACTATACCGAAATATGGATTAGTGAAGCACAGGAAAGAATGGTAATAGCCGTAAAGCCGGACAACCTGGAAGCGATAACAAAAATCTTCAACGACGAAAATGTTGAGTCAACCGTAATAGGCAAATTCACAAGCGACAAAAAATTAAGATTACGATACAACGGCCAACAAGTAGCTGAGATGGATATGGAGTTCCTGCATAATGGCGTGCCAAAATACTCGCGTAAAGCTGTCTGGAAAGGTCGTCAGCTCACTGAGCCAAGTATACCTGTAAAAGATAATTACAATAATGAGCTTTTGCAAATCCTCTCCTCTTACAATGTCGCCAGCAAAGAATGGGTGATTCGCCAATATGACCATGAGGTGCAGGGTGGCTCGGTTATCAAACCACTGACCGGCGTGAACAATGATGGTCCTGGCGATGCAGCAGTGGTACAGCCAAAGTTCAATTCGGACAAAGGCCTTGCTGTTAGCTGTGGAATGAACCCGCTTTACGGTGATATCGATCCGTACTGGATGGCATTGTCGGGAATCGACGAGGCCATTAGAAACCTGATATGTGTAGGCGGTAGAGCCGACAGAATTGCTCTGCTGGATAATTACTGCTGGGGAGACTGCACAAAACCCGAAACGTTAGGTCCGTTAGTTCGAGCATCACAGGCCTGCTACGACGGGGCAATGGCATTCGAGACACCATTTATCTCCGGCAAGGATTCATTGAATAATGAATTCGCCTGCGAAGACGGGACACAAATATCCATCCCATCGACACTTTTGATAAGTGCAATCTCAATCGTCGATGATATAAACAAGTGCATAACGATGGACGCCAAAAGAGCTTCTAACCTGCTGTTTATCATCGGTGAAACAAAAAACGAATTAGGCGGCTCACATTATTACAAAATAAACGACCACATCGGAGCTAACGTACCGACCTTAGATTTGGGAATGGCCCCTAAAATCGCCAAAAAGATTTCAGCAGCAATAGCAGAAGGTCTTTTAGTTAGTTGTCATGATTGTTCTGAAGGCGGCTTGGCCGTAGCACTTGCAGAAATGGCCTTTGCCGGCGGGCTCGGGATAGAAGCAGACCTGCGGGGTCTGCCGAGAAGCGAAGACTGCACTCGGACAGATTCGCAATTATTCAGTGAGTCGAACTCACGCTATATCGTAGAAATCGAGCCGGAAAAGTTTGATGCCTTCGCAAAGATGATGCTCAATTTACCATTCGGCCAGATTGGGAAAGTAACACAAGAAACAACGCTTATCATAAAAGCACAAGACGGCAACAAAGTCATAGAATCGGATATAGATTCACTAAAGCAGGCTTGGCAAAAAACGTTCGATTGGTAAGAAGTCTGTCGATTTTGTAACAAGAATTGAAAAGGTAAGAGATGACGGAAGTTAAAGCGATAGTCCTGCGTGCAGCAGGGATAAACTGTGATATGGAAACAGAGCATGCACTCGAATTAGCGGGGGCACAAGCACAGCGTACGCACATAAACAGGATAATTGAGGACAAAACTCTTCTGGATGAATTTCAGATAATTGTTTTTCCCGGTGGATTCAGCTATGGTGATGATGTGGCCGCTGGTAAAATCCTGGCAAACCAAATCAGGCATCACCTTTATGAACCGATCCAGAAATTCATCGATGACGGTAAATTAGTGCTCGGAATCTGCAACGGATTTCAGGTCCTCGTTAAAACGGGAATTCTGCCGGGCAATAATTCGACCAAAAATCAGCAAGAGATTACAATTACCAATAACGACAGCGGCAAATTCGAGGACAGATGGGTGTATTTGGCCCCCCAAACAGATAAGTGTGTTTTCATCGAGCCGGGCAGACAAATCTATCTTCCCGTTGCACACGCCGAGGGCAAAGTTGTCACAAAAGACGATGCTGTATTGGACCAATTAAAGTCCGCCGGACACGTTGCGTTTAAGTACGTAGATGAAAACGGCAATGAAGGAGCCTATCCGATTAATCCAAACGGGTCAATGGGCTCGATAGCCGGCCTGACGGATACTACCGGCAGGATACTGGGACTTATGCCGCACCCGGAAAGGTTCGTAAGACCGACTCATCATCCACACTGGTCACGTCTAAAAGAAAAGCCTGCCAGTGATGGAATCACAATCTTCAATAACGCTGTTAAATATATACGGGAGAATTTCTGAATGTGCTTATTCGAAGAGTATCAGGATAAACACAATATTCCTGTACTATCTATGTCTGCTGTTTGTCTCAAAACCAATTTTTCAGTGGGACAAGAAGCTAAACAATCTCCCAGTCGTGCAGCCAGATGTATTCCTGTGGCAGCTTCGACCATCGCTTTTCTGTTATATGTACAAGCCAATCCCTATCAGCGGTTGTCATAGCAAGAGGACGCGTGTATGAAGCCCGGACAGCATTATCAACCTCATAAATGGTCGAAAGTCCCGGTATCACGCTTGTAACGGCATCGTTTAGATTAAGGATGCACTGAAGCGTCAGTCTTGCCAAATCGTTATCTGCTTTACTGCCGACACCTAATTTGGGTTCGCCATGGTTTTTAAAGAGACTGCCGCCGAAAAAGGGCTTTATCGTTATCAATCCTACGTCATGATCTCGAAGTGATTGGAAAACACTCTTACTCTCGGGTCCATAGCCGGCATTGACTTCTTCGATATTGTCCCTCATCGGGGGTTTGTTCTTTTCTTTTGTTTTGGCGGTGCAGGGAAAAATGAACATTTCGACCTCGGGATACTTTTCAATAACATGTTGTGCCCAGGGTCTGCTGTGGGAAGAGATGCCAAAGTGCAGCACCTTCCCTGCTTTGTGCAGTTTTTGAAAGACTTCGAGCATAACCTCCACATCCGCATCTGTGTTGCTTCCGTCCATCTTGGCCTGGACGCGCCAAATATCAAGGTAATCCGTCCCCAAGTGACGCAGGCACTCCTCGACATTATAAAGCTGGGCTTTTACATTGCAGTTCTCATCGCGCCGGGGGCAAAGCTTGGAATCATCAGCACCGACAATCATCTTCTCTCGACGTCCCTTTAGCGCAGCGCCATAACACAGACACTCTTCGGCCCCGGTGATATCCAGATAATTCACCCCGCAATCTATGGCCCTGGAGACAACCTCGGTTCGGTTTTTTGCAACATCATCGGGTACCTTTTCCTTGGCGAATTTTCCCCACCACCAGCCTCCGCTGCGATCCCTCCAGGGCGCCCTCCAGTGTCCGCCCAGGCTGACTTCAGAAATCATCAGGTTTGTCGTCTTACCCAGCCGACGGTACCCCATTTTAAGATTATAATTGAGTATCTTTGACGTATCTCTCTTCTTTTTATCACTGTGTCCGACAGAAGCGTGTGTCTTGGCTGCCAATGCAGCACCAATCGCCCCGGCAGCTGTCAGAGAAGTATTACGTATAAAAGTCCGTCTTGAAAATTTATTGTTGTTCATATGTCCTCTCCTTTACAAACAAACCTGATATTAGCCGGTTAGTCGGCAAGTTCGTTAAACCTTCCGGAAATACGCCAGCATACCAGCACCCTCTCGCAGAAGGTCTCTCATGGTAGATTATAATATTCGATAAAAGCATTAGAGCTACTTAATTATTACGATACTATAACCTACCGGTCCAATTCCAGCTAATTTCAAAAAGATCTGCAATTTGTAAGCTGTCTGTGCATTTTGAGTGTAAGCGCATCCCTGCAGAACACTTGGAGTGTGTAATACATAAAAAAGCTTTGGTAAGTAAACAACAAGAGGTGCGATGGACCGGCCTGCCTGCTAACCGGCTGACTGAACGGTAACTAAAGCCTTAGATGGGTCATCAACAAATTCGAAAACCTCATTAAGACCGGCTACAACAAAAATGCACTTAGTTACGGTGGCAACATTGCAAAGAATAAGCCGACGCCCAGAGTTCTGCTGTAAATTGTGCAATATTAACAGATTGCTGATGTTCGAAGAATTTACTATCTCGACCCCGGAAAAATCGATTATGACATCGCAGTTACCTTTCTTGCTGACAGCTTCATTAACGGCTTTAAGCTCGTTGGCTATTTTGGGG
>JABMRO010000771.1 GCA_013202635.1 Planctomycetota bacterium | reverse complement strand
GCGTTAGTCCTTCGACTTTGCTCAGGATGGTGAGCCTGTCGAACCATTGCGTATTAATCTTTACAGCTTTGCTCTGTATGGTCCTGAGTTCTGCTTGTTTGGCGGTCAGCAGTAAGATTACACGCCACACAAGCAGTGCGGATTTATTGAAAGGCAAGACCGAAGGGCTCGTGATCGGCTCGCGGGGAACCATTCAGCTCGGGCGGGCAGCCAGGACGCCGGTCGAGGAATTCGAGGACTTTGAAGACGTTTGGTCTATAAATAGTATTGTCGTAAGCGGTGGAGCGGTCTATTTCGGCACAAGCCCTAACGGTGGTATTTATAAATACAGCCTTAACAAACTTACAAAGATTTATCCCCTGGATAAAGACAACGACCCGAACGACAACAAATCAAACGACACAGATAAATCAAACGACGAAGATAAATCCGACGGCGAAGATAAATCCGACGGCGAAAAAGTCAAAGCTGAGAAGCATCTGTCAAACGAGCATATTTTCGCTATGGCAACCGATATCTCCGGCAGGCTTTTAGCGGGTATAAGCGGCAAAAATTGCAGACTGTGCAGGTTCGAAGCCGAAAAAGTGGAAACTATTTATGAGCCGAACGACGCTAAATATATCTTCGCGATATCTCTCGATGAAAGCGGTAATATTTATTTAGGAACCGGACCTGAAGGTAAAGTGTACAAACTCAATCCCCTCGGCAAAAAAGCTCAGCTTGTTTACGATAGCCTCGACAAAAACATACTTTCTCTCGCAGTCGCCGATGACGGTTATATCTATGCCGGAAGTGACAGCAGAGGACTTGTCTATAAGATAGATCCGAGCACCAAGGAAGCATCGGTTCTATACGACAGCGAACAGCCGGAGATTACAGCACTCTTGCTTACGGAGGATTCCGGAGAAAACGGCCTTTTCGCGGCGGCAACATCAGCCAAGATTGTTCAGACCCAAACACAATTTGCCGCCAAGACGCCTTCTACCGGTCGGCCTGAGGCCGAGACAACAAAAAGCAAAAGCACCGGCTCCAGCGAGGGCGGAAAAAAACTTAAAATCGCGAATACAAAAAAGCCGGGAGATGGTAAATCGGGACAGGGGCCACCGCCGGTCAGAAAAGGAACAAAACCCGGTGAGGCCAGTCACATATATAAAGTAACCAAAGATGGTTTCGTAAATGATATATTCAGTGAAAAAGTGGTTTTCTTCTGCCTGGCCCAAGAGGATGGAAAGCTGCTTGTCGGAAGCGGAAACAATGCGCAGCTTTTCAGCATCGACCCGGCTATGGAGCAGGAAGCGGTTATATATGAGGATGAGCAGGCAACACAGATAACAGCGATAGCCGCCGCAGGTGATGATGTGTATCTCGGAACATCAAATCCCGCCAAGTTAATAAGGTTGGGCGCAGGCTTCGCTTCAAAAGGAACTTATACCTCCGACCTTGTCGATGCCGGTCAGCCGGCAAAGTGGGGCAAGCTCCAGCTCGAAGCGGATATTCCCCGGGGATGCACGGTGAAGCTGGCTTGCCGAAGTGGAAACGTCAAGGATGTAAACGACCCGACTTTTTCACAGTGGACTGAGCTTCTCGAAGTTGACGAGCCGACACAGCTCGACTGTCCCTTAGGACGCTTCTGTCAATATAAACTCGTATTGCAAAGCCGGGACGGCGATAACAGCCCGCTTATAAGGGAGATTGCCGTTGCCAGCACTGTGCCAAATCTGGCGCCGAAGGTTGAAGCGGTAACTGTTGGTAGAGTTGCAACGGCTGCCAAGAAGGGAACTTTCAAAATCACTTACAGAACCAAAGACGATAACAGCGACAAGCTGATTTACACAATAGATATGCGCAAGCTCGACAGAACAAACTGGATTGAATTGAAAGAAAAGCTCGATAAAGCCAGCTTTGAGTGGGACGGAAAAACCGTTGAAGACGGTCGATATGAAATAAAAGTAACCGCAAGCGACGAAAGAAGCAATACCTCTGCAACAAAATTGACCGGCAGCAGGATAAGTGAGCCTGTGGTAGTGGATAATACAGGGCCGGTTGTTAAGAATATAACCTCATCCGCCCTGAAAGACAACGGACAGTACCGGATTTTCGAGATTAAGGCTCAGGACGAACTCAGTGCGATTGGCAAGCTCGAATATACAATCGACAGCAACGATGACTGGATAGGTACCGTGCCGGACGATTTGGTTTATGATACTTTGGATGAGAATTTCACCATCAAAATAGATGTCGAAGAAGATTTACCCAAAGGCGACCACATACTTTCAATCAAAGTCAGTGACGCGGTCGGCAATACGACATATAAGACCATAGATGTCAACATTGATTAGTGATTCGCGTTTTGTGCATCCTTTGGGTCACTAACTACAGGGCACTGGTTGCAAATTGTGCGATATATTGAATTTGAAAAAATCGCTGAGACGGTTGAATCGCTTTGTATATCAGCCGGCTATGAGCTGAACGAAGACGTTTTAGCCGCTCTCGAAAATGCCGCACGGAAAGAATCCGGCCCGGGTGCTGTAAAAATACTTAATCAGCTCATCGAAAACGCCCGCATAGCAAAGCAGGAAAGAATCCCGTTGTGCCAGGATACGGGGCTCGCGGTTGTTTTTGTAGACCAGGGTTCGCAAGTCGCTCTTACCCCCCCCGCCGACAGCAAGCAGGCTACTTTGTTCGATGCAATCAACGCAGGTGTCGCTGCCGGCTTTCAAAAAGGACTGCTGCGCAAAAGCGTTGTAGCCGAACCCTTAAACAAACGCAGGAATACCGGCACAAATACACCCGCTATAATTCATCAGCAGATTATACCGGGCGATAAGTTGAAGCTGACCGTTATGACCAAAGGCGGCGGGTGTGAGAATAAGAGCCAATTCAGAATGTTCAAACCCACCACGGAGAAAGATGAAATAATCGACTGGATTGTGGACGTTGTCCGCTCCGCGGGCGCCGATGCATGTCCGCCGTTTGTGGTGGGGGTGGGAATCGGCGGCGATTTTGAACTATGCTGTCTGCTGAGCAAAAAGGCCCTCTGCAGGAATCTGAACGACAGAAACAGCGATGAGTTTTATGCCGGGCTTGAGTCGGATTTGCTTTCGAGAATCAACGCCCTTGGCCTGGGCCCGCAGGGATTCGGCGGTGATACAACCGCCCTGGCTGTTATGGTCGAGACGGCCGCATGCCATATTGCGTCGCTTCCGGTAGCTGTAAATATTGAATGCCACAGCCACAGACACAAAACGGCGATAATCTAACTCGAAACCGATGCCGGAGCGAAAGTCCGCCTTTTGCGGGCTCGATGAGAATCGAACATGATTTATGGCGGCCATTCTCTATCAGCCGCTCCCGGACGAACCTCTCGGTACAGGCCAGCTTCGCTGGATACGCTCAAGGTCACGAATGCCGTCCTCGGTCGAAGGTGTACGCTGACCCTGTGACATATCCCTGAGGTCACGAAAGATTCTCAGCGTCTCATTACTCCACTTCCATGTCTCCGCATGTCCGTCTCCAAAACCGAAACTGCTCCGGCTGCCGTGCCAGACCACCAAAGGGTCCGACCAGACCATCGAACCAATGCCTCCCGGGTTTATGACCCAGGCGTTGATATTGTAACCCCTGGGGTCATTCTCTTCGAGAAGGACATACTTCGTCGCAGGGTCTTTCAACTGAGACAGATGAGATACATCCGTCCAGTTGGCGCTGCCGCCCTTGTTCATCGCCCATTTGCCATTCAGACTGTCCGGCATGGAATAGGTGCGAAAGTTCCTGCCGAAGCTCTTGTCGCTGGGGCAGTGATAGCAGTCAACGCTTCTTGTGTATGGGTACAGGACCCCCTTTTTAATTCCTTCCTGCTTTTCTTCGTCTGTAGCATTGAAATAGTCACTCACCGCGGAGCTGCCGCCAACCTGCCATGGCGCCCAGGCCCAGTCCCACGGGTCGCCCCAGCCGCCGCCGTTGTAGTTCCACGAGCCGCACAGCTTGTCGTCGTTATCCATCGCGTAGGTGTGTACCACGCAGTAGTCAAAGTCCTCAGATTCGCCTGACACTTCACGGTCTTGCCCGCCTCTTTCGCCCGCATCAGCGCCGGCATAAGAACACCCATCAACAACGCAATGATGGCAATCACCACCAACAGCTCTATTAAGGTAAATGCGCTTCGCTTTTCCATAAAGGTACTTGTTTCACATCTCTGCGTAACTTCTCTCTCCGCCTGTTTATGCGTGCCCCTATGTAAATCAGGGGCGGCGTGCAATTTATTCTTTTATGAGTTCAACAAAAAAAAACGCTCCCCGTCCCACTTTAGAACGAGAGCGTTTTTTTCAAAAGTTTTAATTGTTGCCGGCCAGCCTCTACCATAATTTTCCCGTCACCCAACATAACACCTCCGGCTGTGTTTCAGGTGAACATTGTACACCACAGCTACAGACATAAAGCAGCGGTTATATATAAACCTCCGGCGACCGGCCACAACGATAAAAGCAATGCTGTAAATCACTATGGTTAGTAGCCGACCTTGCCCCATACGGATTTCTGGAACTCCTCAAGTTCCTTTAAGCCCTCTTCAGTTCTTGGCATAAAGCCGCCGCCGCCATACCAATCCTGGTTACTTCTGGCGGTCTCAATTGTCTCGGCCGCTCGCCACTTCAGATGGCCGGAATGGCCGTCCGCCCACGATACCGTCGTACCGTCGCCGTGACGCGCAGGCGGGT
>JABMRO010000770.1 GCA_013202635.1 Planctomycetota bacterium | reverse complement strand
TCCTCAATGTAGTCTTTGGCGGCATAGGTGGCAAGCTGGGTTTCCTTCGGGTTTAGCAGAGAGCTGTAATCATGTGGAAGGATTTTCTCTAATTCGGCATAATCACCAATGCCTGGACCGGCTAAATCATCTTTTTTGTCTGTCATTATTTAATCTCCTACAAATTTGTATGTATGTACTTTAAAAAATAAGTTTCCGTCGCTTAGGTTTGACAAATAATAGTATATTCGGTGACAATTTGCAATTTTATTTCGGTAAGATAAAAAATCAGCCGGACATCTCAAACTATCATCGTCCTGTTCACAGGTTCATTTTTTTCTTTTATTGGCGGAAAAGGTTTCCGCCCGGTAAGACAACTTTTTGACCTACAGCCGGAGGAGTGAATGGCACGAAGGCTCCGTCTTTATGTTGGAGCCATCGCAGAGAAGGATCTTCGAGGACGGTGGAAAAAATAAAGGCAGCTTCGGATACTTGCCCACTACTTGTTATTTCTCGTATTTCAACAGTCATTCCTGTCAATTCGACTCGATCACCGACAGAAAACAGATTTTTCTTATTACGAAATAATGCATCCAAAACATGTACGTAAAATCCATATGTGGGTCTAACAATAAGAGTTTTTGCATCAGGACGATAGATTTTGACCGGTTGAAATAAGCTTGAAGTCAGAATTCTTAAATGACGGGGCATCGGCTGATTGTTGCATTCCCACATCATAGGAGACTGTAGCATAAGGAATGTTAAAGGGGGATTTACAATAATAAGGTCCTGATTTACCACGGATTCATCCAATCCCTCGGTTATTATCATTTTATCTAAGATTTTCTTGGGCATCATCGTAGCTGCACGAACAGGTAAAGCAAGCGGAGCAATGATTAGATGAACCAAGATAAATATACTGGCAAGTCCAAGTGCCGGGATTCGCCAAAAACTACGTTTCAGTTGCCCTTCAGTTTTATCAAAGACAATATAAATAAATTGGGCAACCAGACCCATTGCTCCGATGCCGACAAACATAAGAAGACGGTCGGAAGGAAAAGTTGCGCAGATTGGAAGTACAGACAGAATCATCCCCGTTGCCCAGAACCGTGCGGAACGCTGACGCCAAAGCAGAGGAATTAGAATGACAATCAAAAGCACCAGAAAAACCAGGGCGAAACGCCATATCCAAATTGTGTACTTCGGAGAAAACATCACAGTGAAATCCGACGGGGGTAGTGCCCACTGACCGAGCAGTAAAAACGGTGCCCTGTTTTTCACTGCGGCAATATATTTCAATGGTTCGCCCAGTGGATCAATATAAGCACCCATATTTTCAACTCCATATCCCAGATAAGTCCATAAAATACGCCAGATTACGACCACGGCAACATAGGGAATCATGGCAGCAAATCGCTGACGAATGGTTCCTCTATCAATAAAGACCGCGTGCGCAAAAAGATATGCGCACGTGGCTATTCCAGCTTCTGCTGAGAGTAAACTTATTGCCAATAATACTGGTCCGGCAACCAGACCTATACGCAGGTTGCCCTTTCGCCATTTATCGTGGATGATTAATGTTAATACTCCAAATAATGTAGCCATTACGGCGTTACGATTTGCAAGAAAGCCGACCGGCATACCATGAGCATCGTCAATAGCGTACAGCAAGGCAGCCAGGCCCGCTACCCAGGCAATAGAAATAAATCTGCGGTACATAAAAGTAATTGCTACTGCAAGAGCGCCATACCATAAAACGCTCTGCACATGCATAAGAAGTGGTCTGTCCGGCCAGAAAATATAATCAAGCCAGTGAGTGATTGAAGCCAATGGTCTCCAGAACGCCCCTTTTATACCCTTGTAAGTCCACCATGGGAAGTAGCCGTAATCCATGATTTCGGTCGTACGGGCTGGATCACCGCTAAAGAACTTAAACATATCAATGGGTGAGTCTAAGAGTTTGATTGAACTGTCCATCATTAGGAGTTTATGGTGATAATCGTCTAGGCACAATCCTGCCTGGAGAGACGAGAGGGTAAGAATTATGGCCAATATCGCAATAATATATGGAGTAAAACGGCTGGCCAGCGCAAAATATATAATACTCTTAAATTTAGAGCCTGAACATGTTGTCTGGTTTTCTTGTATCAAAGGAGATTTCTGAATAATTTGTTATTTTTCCTGTCTTAACCAAGCCGTGAATTTTGCCAGACCGTCCGGAATTGGAGTTGAAGGATGAAACCCAAGTTCCCTGACGGATTTGGTTATATCAGCAAAGGTACGATTGACATCACCCGGCTGGAGGGGAAGATATTCCCTGATTGCTGTTTTGCCGAGCGCCTTTTCGATTTCACCGATTAAATCGTTCACTGTAATAGGCTGTGATTCACCGAGATTATAGATGTTAAAGCCTTCACATTTGTTCATTGCTGCGACTGTGCCGTCAATTATGTCATCGATATACGTAAAATCACGCATCATTGAACCGTCGCCATAAACCGGTATTGGTTTGTCCTGCTCAATCAGCTTTGAAAATTTGTGGATGGCCAAATCCGGCCTCTGACGAGGGCCGTAAACGGTGAAAAATCGCAAACAGATTAGGTCGATTCCGTAAAGATGATGATAGGTGTGACAAATAAGCTCGCAGGCCTTTTTGGTTGCCGCATAAGGCGAGATGGGGAAATCAACGTTATCGTCCTCGGAAAACGGCACTTTTTCATTGTTTCCATAGACGCTGGAGCTTGAGCCAAAGATGAATTTGCCGACTTTATGTTTATTTGCTGCTTCAAGCAAGACCATTGTTCCGTTAATATTGACATCGGAATACAGCAGCGGTTCAGCAATCGATGGCCGAACGCCGGCTTTGGCGGCCAAATGGACAATTATTTCGACACCTCCGACCGCTTTATCCATAGCAGTCCTGTCACGGATGTCGGCTTCGATAAGCTGGAAATCTTTGTTTTTAAGACAGTCGCTGATGTTATCACGTTTAATCTGAGGGTCGTAAAAATCATCGAAGTTATCAACCCCGACTACAGACAGACCCTCGTCAAGAAGACGCTCGCATAAGTGTGAACCGATGAAGCCGGCGGCTCCTGTTATTAATACTGTGTGCTCCTGCACTTAGCAGGCCCCTTTCATTTTGTTTATCTCTCGTGTTGGTCTCCCGGACTTATGCGGAATAGATTATTAAAGCTCCAAAAACCAGGACGATTACAGCGATTACTCGAAAGATTAAAACCGGTTGCTTTTGGTACCACTCAAGTATCCGTTTAATCTTTTCAGGCTTGAGTATAAATATCAAGAGGCCCCCTGTTATAAAAAGGATTCCAAAAGCAAATATGGCCCAGGGATATTTACATTCGCGCGCCCCGACAAAAAAAACAATCGCCAGCACGAATCTTATTAGTCCCGCAAAATATATCCGTTTGCCCTGCTTGAAGAATTCCATCAGCCATTTAATAACATCAGGCCTTAGTAAATACACAATGCCGATAAGAACGAAAACTATACCTAAACTTTGAATAACAGTGTCCATAGTTTTATCCTTTATTTTAGACTCAAAACACAAGACATTTTCAAACGGCGGCCCTTCCGATACTATAATATTCAATTCCCGCTTTTTTCACTATTTCGGGGTCGTAGAGATTTCTGCCGTCGAAGATGACGGTTTTTTTAAGTTTTGTCGCGATAAGCCCGAAATCCGGGTTTCGGAATTCCTGCCAGTCGGTGAAGATAACGAGCGCATCTGTATTTTCGAGTGCATCGTATCCGTTCTCCAGGGTTTCGATTTTACCATCCAGGGCGGCCATCGCCGCTGGAGCTGCTTCAGGGTCGTAAGCTCTGATCTTAATTTTACAGTCAAGAAACTTCTTTATGCAGTAGATTGCAGGTGATTCTCTTACGTCATTGGTTTTTGCCTTAAATGCCAGCCCCCAGACGGCTAATGTGGTTTGGCCGTATCGACCGGCGAAATAATCGGTGATGCGTTTTGCAAATCGCTCCTGCTGATTTATGTTTACCTGCTGAACCGACCTGGCTATCGTCATTTCAACGCCGTTCGCATCGCCGGTATGAATTAGTGCCCGAATATCTTTTGGAAAGCAGCTGCCGCCAAATCCGACACCTGGAAATAGAAATGCCGAGCCAATCCTTGAATCGCTGCCGAGGCCCCGTCGGACCTGTTCGATATCTGCGCCGAGTTTCTCGCACAACGCCGAGATTTCATTCATAAATGAGATTCTCGTAGCCAGCATTGTATTGGCGGCGTACTTTGCCATTTCGGCGGAAACGGGATCCATGAACAGTATTCGGCTGCTCTTTCGCATGAAGGGGCCGTACAATTGTTTCATTATTTTTTGAACTTCCGGATTGTTCGTCCCGATGATTATTCTGTCCGGATGCATAAAATCTTCAACGGCGGCGCCTTCTTTTAAAAATTCCGGATTACTGACATAGTCAAATGGGGTATTGGTTTTAGATTTTATAATTTCCGTTACTTTCTGATGTGTGCCTACCGGCACGGTGCTTTTTGTTGCGATAATGCGGTAGTCGCTCAGGTTCTCGGCGATGTCGGCGGCGACCGAAAGGATTGCCGATATGTCGGCTGAGCCGTCCTCTGCTGATGGAGTACCGACCGCAAGAAAGATAATAAGTGAATTATCCAGACCGTATTTCAAATCTGTTGTAAACTCAAGCCGGCCGAGCTTTTCATTGTGTTTCACTATTTCAGTCAGCCCCGCCTCGTAAATGGGTATTACACCATCCTTCAAACGGGCAATTTTCTTACTGTCATTGTCCACACATACCACATTGTTGCCGGCCTCTGCCAGACAAGCGGCCGTTACTAATCCGACATAACCAATCCCAACCACACAAATCTGCATTTTATTAGCTCCGACTGTTAGAGTTATAATTTCACTTTACAAAAATTAGCTTTGTCGAAAAAGCAGAGCATCAAGGAAATTACAAAGTCGCTTAATCAAGTACTTCCATCATATCGACGTCTATTTCAACGCTTGCTGCCTGGCCGAGCATGTCTATCTGTAAGACCAGGCGTGTAGCGTTTTTGCTTTTGACGACAATACCCTCCAGACCGATTAGCGGCCCTGCTATGACACGGCATCGTTGCCCTTTCTTGATATATTTATGTGGAGTTAGTGGAGCACCGGATCGAAGGGCCTGGTCAATTTGGACTAATTCGTCGAGTAATACCTGTTGAGTATTGACTTCGATTAGGTGCGCTACACGATTTGTTTTCAATAGTTCCACACGTTGTTCCTCCTGGCCGCAGAAGAACAAATACCCGCTGAATAAAGGCAGGAACGAACGTATCGTTCTGCGGCTTTTACGTCGTATTTTCCAGCTCATCGGAAGAAAGTAACTGATATTTTTGCTC
>JABMRO010000769.1 GCA_013202635.1 Planctomycetota bacterium | reverse complement strand
GCTGATGAAGTTTTTGAGATGGCCGAACAGATAGAAAGAAATGGAGCCAGGTTTTACCGTGCCGCGGCAGAAAAGTTTCCCGAGGTCAGCCAACTGCTGTTAGAACTTGCAGCTATGGAAGACAAGCACGAGAAGACCTTTGCAGCTATGCGGGCAGAACTTTCCGGAACAGAAGCAGAGCCACTCGTTTTCGACCCCGACGACCAGGCGCAATTGTATCTGCAGGCAATGGCTGATGAACATATTTTTAACATCAAATCCGACCCTGTCAACCAATTAGGTAATCTGGACACACCTGATGAGGTTCTGAAAACGGCCATGGGCATTGAAAGGGACTCTATAGCTTTTTATGCCGGCCTGAAAGAATCTGTCTCACGCAGGGCCGGTAAAGACAAGATTGATGCCATAATTAAAGAAGAAATAAACCATATCGCTATTTTGAGCCAAAAAATGGAGGCTTTGAAATAATCGGATACACTGCCGCCGGGGATAGTAGTCCATAGTCAAGTATATTCATCTAAAGTATATATTATGCATGGACCAACTGCTGAAGAAAATTTATCAGAGAAATATACAGCTATCCTGGAAAGGAGACCAATGACTGTTGCACTTAATGCTTTTGAAGTATTCGAAATTGCCGAACAAATTGAACGCAACGGTGCGAAGTTTTACCGCAAAGCAGCAGAACTATTTAATGAGCCCGATATATGCAACATGTTTCTTGAATTAGCGGACTGGGAGACCAGACACGAGCAGGTTTTTCAAGATATGAAAAAACAGCTTGTTAAACTAAACAAAAAACCGAGAACATGTGAGCTTGAGAAAAAGCAGCTTGACCCAAAATTAATGGCCTGCCTTGCCGTATTTGGCACAGTCTCAGAACCCCTTCACAGGCTCAAAAGCATTGAAAAAATAGCAGATGTTCTAAAAACAGCTATCGTTAAGGAACAAGATTCTATCACTTTCTATGAAGGCCTGAAGGATTTCGTTCCCACCAGCGACGACAAAAACAAAGTTGATGATATTATCGAAGAAGAAATGCGTCATATTAAGATTCTAAACCAGGCGTTGAAACAGCGAGAATAGCCCAATTGTCTTCGGAGGCATGGATGTTAGATCTGGAATCTCTTTTCAACCTAAGCTATCCAATGTGCATAATAAGCTCGCAGAAAGGCGGCAAATTCGACGGCTGTATTGTCAATACCGTCTTTCAGATTGTCCCTGAGCCGCCAATGGTGGCGGTCAGTATCAGTAAACAAAATTTAACACACGAGTATATTACCAACAGCAGAGCTTTCGCTGTATCTATCCTTGCTGAAAGTACACCTATGGGCTTCTTAGGCAAATTTGGGTTCAGAACCGGCAGAGATATAGACAAATTTGAACAAGTAACATATAAAACAGGTCAAAGCGGTGCGCCGATAATATTGGATAACGTGGTCGGTTTTATCGAAGCCGAAGTCATCGAATCTATCGACGTTGAAACGCACACACTCTTTATCGGCAAGATTACGGCTTGTGGAACTATTGATGAGAATAAAATACCAATGACGTACACTTACTTCCGTGATGTCAAACACGGCAGGACGCCGCGAACAGCGGCGACTTACATAGAAAAGAAACCAAAGAAAATATTAAAACAAGGAGACAAAAATATGAAAAAATATAAGTGTATTATGTGCGGATACATTTACGACCCGGCCACTGGCGATCCTGACAATGATATTGAAGCGGGTACTGCTTTTGAAGACTTGCCAGATGATTGGGTATGCCCTGATTGCGGGGTAGGAAAAGAGGAATTTGAGCCGGTGGATGATTGAAAACTGTTGCTGTAAAACGTACTCAATCTCCGACGTCAAACAATATAAGGAACACATGTTGCAGAAGGAAATTAAGCCGACAATAGATAAGAGGGAGATTCTCTGTGCAGAAACTGTGCCGGGCCCAAATGCATTCGTTGTTTTTGGTGCATCAGGTGATTTAGTCGGCAGGAAACTGCTTGTGAGCATTTTCCAGCTTTTTGCGCGGGACTTACTCGATGATAGATTTTATCTGTTAGGCTGTGGTCGAAAGAAATTCTCAGACCTGGACTTCCGCAAAAAGGCAGAGCAGTCAATACGAGAAAAATCCGACTTGATATCCCCCAACAACTTAGACGCATTTTTGAGTAAGCTTTATTATGTTGATGGTGATTATAATGATTCGAATTTTTACGAACGCATTAAAGCCAGACTTGCAGAATTAGACAAAATACATAAGGTGTATGAAGGTCTGGTACACTATCTATCGGTACCTCCTTTTTTATACCCTACGATAGTAGAAAATCTTGCTCCAGCAGGACTGGCTTGTACCAAAAAGCTCCATTCCAAGCAACATATTAAGCTGGTCATCGAAAAACCATTCGGCAAAGACCTGCCGAGTGCAGTTGAATTGAACAACAAAATCCATCGATGTTTTAACGAATCTCAAATCTATCGCATAGACCATTATCTTGGTAAAGAGACAGTTCAAAACATTTTGATGTTCCGCTTTGCTAATACCATGTTTGAACCCGTCTGGAATCGCAATTACATCGACCACATACAGATTACAATAGCAGAATCCAGTGGTGTTGATCATCGAGCAAGCTACTATGATAAAAGCGGCGCTCTTCGAGATATGTTCCAAAATCATATGCTTCAAATGCTCGCCTTGGTGGCAATGGAGTCACCGATATCTTTCGAGGGAGACCATATCCGTGATGAGAAGGTCAAGCTACTCCGGTCGATTCGAGCATTTGATGTGAATAAGTTGGATGAACTTTGTGTGCGAGGACAATATATCTATAGTCAAATAAAAGGTAGCAAAGTCAATGGGTACCTGGAAGAGTCTGGGGTAAGAGCGAATTCAAAAACTGAAACCTTTATTGCCGCTAAAATGTTTATTGATAACTGGCGATGGAAGGGGGTTCCCTTTTATCTTAGAACCGGTAAGAGAATGGCAGTAAAAGAAACGGAGATTGCAATTACTTTCAAAAAAGTTCCATACTCGATGTTTTCATCTGTCGGCCTTGATGAGCTACCGGCCAATGTTCTTGTGCTGCGAATACAGCCGGAGGAAGGAATTTCCCTGAGCTTTCAGGCAAAGCGGCCGGGGGCGAAAACATGTATGAGTACACTAACGATGAACTTTAGCTACAATGAACTCTTTGAGACCGAACCTCCTGAAGCATACCAGCGACTATTGCTGGATTGTATGGCCGGCGATCAGACGCTTTTCACAAGGCAGGATGCCATAGAAACAGCGTGGCGGTTATTGTCACCGATAATGCAGGCATGGGAAAATGATGAATATGCGCTATACGAATATCCGGCCGGAGCTGAGAGCTTCCCTGCGGCTGACAATCTCATAGAGTCGGATGGACGAAAATGGCGACAGTTGCTTAAAGCATGAGACAACAGACCGAGGAAAAGAGTGAACAGACAAGCATTTTTGCCATTATCGATTGTGTACGGAATTATATTTTAATGCTTTTATTATTTTGTAGCATAAGGAGAAAATTAAAAATATGTGTAACCAAAATACGCAAGAGCCAACATCTTATGATATCTCAATCGTTCGGCCTCAGATGCGCAATGATGATTTCAAAATGAGAAACCATGGTGTAGAGCCTGCCAGGCTGGAAGCTATTAAGAAAGGCCTTCTGGCATTGCATACACTGGAGCTTATGGCAATAACTATCTACCGGTTTCAGATTACCGGCGAGAATTGCGAATTAAATCGTCAATTAATAGCCGCTATGTGTAATGAGATGACACACTACCAGGATTTCCAGGTTAAACTCTACGAATATGGTTTCAAGCCCAGTATAATCAGATGGGCATACTGGTGCGTTGGTTTTTCGTTTGGCTTTTTTTCGCGCCTTTTGGGTAGAAAAGCAATTCTCAAAACTGGTATCTGGGTTGAAACAAAAGCTGTCCATCATTATGCGGAACTTCTCAAGACAATCGATTGGGACGAAGATACTCGTAAGGTTATTGAAAAAGACCAGGCCGATGAAGACGGGCATATCAACAAATGGAAAAAGCTTCTAAAAGATCAGCAATAAAAAACGTACTGGATAAGCTGTACAACAAATACAACCATCGTGATTTAATAAAGCCGGACCCTCTGCAATTTGTATATCAATATGACAATCCCTCTGACAGAGAGATTGTTGCTTTGTTGTCGGCGGATCTCGCCTATGGCCGGGTCGAACAGATTCAAAAAAGCCTAACAAACCTGTTTGAGCGTATGGGAGAAAGCCCTTATGAGTTTGTAAGAGGTTTTGGTAAAACTGAACGAAAAAAACTGAACGGCTTCAAACACCGCTTTACCACGGACCAGGACATTTCCGATTTACTGATTTTGCTCAAGAAAGTTCTGAGCCAACATACAAATATCGAGGAATTTTTTATTCAGGGCTGCAATCCAGGTGACAGAAATATCATTCCGGCATTGTCAAAATTCTGCAAATCACTTTTGGATATGTATGACGCCGAGCACAACGAAAAGGCAAGCCGGGGATTAAAGTATTTGTTAGTCAATCCCGCTCAGGGCAGTGCCTGCAAGCGGCTTAATCTTTTTCTGAGGTGGATGGTTCGTAATGATGACGTTGATACAGGGCAGTGGAAGTCAATTGACATGGCCAGGCTAATTGTTCCAATCGATGTGCATATGGGCAGGTTGTGCAAGATATTGGGATTTCACAACCGAAAGGGGGCATCTTTATCAACAGCAATAAAAATAACAGAGTGCTTTGCTGAAATTGAGCCGGCCGACCCTGTAAAATACGACTTCGCATTGAGCAGAATTGGTATTGTGGAAAACTGTAATGGGCAATATCGAAATGCTTGCCGGCAATGCGAACTACTCCCGTTCTGTCGCCAGCGTTAATTTAATATCCTTTATCAGGACGGTCATTTCCCGAAGTCCGGCTTAGTTGTATCACCGCCTGAGCCGTTCACCTTGAACACTGTTGCGGGCTTACCGGCCCGGATGAGTTTCTCAACTTCTTCCTGTATCTCCATGCACTTTTTCTTCAGTTCATAAAATCCATGCCACCACGCATAGTCGGGAGCCATCATCGCTGCGCCAAATCGGGCCCGTCTTCCTTCATGGTGCCATAACTCATACATGTCGATTTCGAGCTTTTCATCAAGGTTTTTTGAGTTGTCAAGAAGCTTCTTTTCGTAAAGCTCATCGACAAGCTTTTTCATCGGCTTAAAGTAGTTGTCGTTATAATTGACAACGACGGCATCGAAACGAGTGAAATGCCCCTTAGTCCACTTCTGAGAGTGGCAGGCCAGGCACACCTTTTCCATCTTTTGACGTTCCTTTCTCCAGTCGGTCTGTGCCGGCCATGGCTTAAACTCGCTCGGGCGAACTGTCAGCGGTGCCTGGGTTTCCCACGCCAAGCGCTCCGTAACATCATGCGTAGCCGCAACATCGTTTACCGCTGACATATGGCAAACCGAACATGTGGGAGTTCGGTAATCGACACCGGGTGTCCAGGTACCGGGGGCGGCATTCCAGTTCCAGTTATCACCCTCCGCATGGTAGATTGCACCGTGCTTGGACTCATCAAATATTTCGACCTGTGGATGGTCCGGGCCTAAATGGCACTGGCCACACGCCTCCGGTTTTCTCGCTTCCGACAGAGAGAACTTATGCCTGGTATGACAGCTTGAACAACTCCCCTTGCTGCCATCCGGATTTATCCTGCCCACACCTACATTTGGCCATGTACTACTGTCGAATTTTCCATTTTCAACCTTTACAATGCTTCCATGGCAATGATTACAACCGGTTTGACGCTCGATATCACTGTTCATGCCGTGATTGAGCCACGGGTCGATTTTCCATATTAATTCAAGGGTATTTGCATGTTTACTCTTTGCGTATTGCGCAGCCTCACTCGGATGGCATCTTGAGCAGTCTTTCGGCGAAACAATTACACTGATGGGGGTCTTGTCATATTGAAGATGTTCCTTACTTATATCAGGATCGGCCGGACCGGCAATATGACAATCCAGACAGGAAATATTTGCATGGGCGTGCCGGCTGGAAGCCCAGTCGGCAACAATTCCCCTATTTTGTTCAGCGTGACAAGCTATGCACCCCTGAGCTTCTTCCGAGATACTCCTTACTATTCGATATTCCTTCAGAGGCGGGGGGGGCATCTGTGATGCCTGTTCGGCTCGAACATTTGTTGTCATTGCCAGTGTAGAAACAAAAACCCACGCAAGAACAAATAACGCATATTTTTTCAGAGTTTCCATAGTCTTTTCCTTCCCTGTTTACGGCGAAAACAGTTTATTTTGACGTTGATGTCCAATGTCATGATGACATTGGACACATCTATTTTCCGGAGCATTGGGCTTAGCCAATGCCGCCGTGTGAGCAATTCTCGCAGCCGAACTATCCGGCCTGGCGAGCAGATTATCATGACAATGCAGACACCTTAGACTCGATATATGGTCAAGAACTTTTTGGCGAATCTTTTCGGTGTTATATTCATCGCCAAAGTAATGTTTATACATATCCTTGACGCCTTCGTAAGCCTTGGCAGTTATATGAGCAAAATATTTATCTTTTGCCGGAAGGTGGCAATCGATACACTCAGCACGAATGCCCTTAGAATTGGTGCCGTGCGGTGAAAGCTCCCATGTTAGGTACGCCGTGTTCATTTCGTGACACTTGCCGCCGCAATACTCGGATTTCGATACGGGCACCATAGCCGCATTGAGAGCAACAAAGCACAAGAGGGCAAAAACAAATCCGGCAAGAAATGTCGATATCCTCTTCTTAACAGCTTCGTATATACGGCTAATTATTCCGGCTCTTAACGTAAACATG
>JABMRO010000768.1 GCA_013202635.1 Planctomycetota bacterium | reverse complement strand
ATTTTCTGCCGAAAGAAATGCTTACTACCTGGCAATTCTATGTCATTTGGTTCCTGTATGTATGCGGAGCAGGGGCTGGTCTTATGGTAATCTCAAAGCTTGCCGCAATTGCAGACAAGCAGGTCGGAATAACTTTGGGATTTGTCCTGGTGGCGGTACTTGCCATCGGCAACGGCGGCGGACGAATACTTGCCGGTATGCTCAGCGACAAAATTGGTCGCAAGGCAACGATGTTTATCTGCTTTCTCTTTCAGGCGTTTCTGATATTTCTACTATCAAGAGCAAGTAGTGAAAACGCCCTTGGGACAATACCCATGATGGCAATTATCTCAGCCCTAATCGGCGCAAACTACGGAGCCAACCTTTCGCTTTTCCCATCTATCACCAAAGATTTTTATGGTCTGAAGAACTTTGGAATGAATTATGGACTGGTATTTACCGCCTGGGGAGTTGGCGGTTTTATGTTGGCAAAGCTCGCCGGAACAATGTATGTCAAGTATCAAACCTTTGAAATCGCCTATTACGGTGCTTCAGCACTACTGATACTCGCGGCGATAATAACAGTATTCGTTAAAGCACCACACCACACACTCGAAACCAACGAAGTGTAAGTTGGCGATAAACACCTATAATAACACCAACGGCCTGAACATTTTTTGTCCAGGCCGTTTTTTTTATATCCTGACGGCGGCTAAAGTTTATGAATTGGAAATATATTTGCCTTAACGGCTTCTATCGTTGCCTCTATCGCCGGAACTACCATTTCGCGTTGTGTCTGGCTCACCGCAAAATCTCTGTCCCGCAATCCCCCCTGCCAGTCCGTACTTTCGAGCATAACACCGCCAACGCCATGATGCATATCATGGCCGCTTTCAGCTCCGGCAAAGATGCTCCATGCCAAAGCCCATGCTCTTACTGTGTTCTCAACATTGTAACCGCCGCCTCCGGTCGCAACTATTGGTTTGTCAAAACTTAACAGATGCTCGATAATTTCGGCATAAGCATTGTTTGTCAAACACAGATGTGCAAGCGGGTCGCCCGCAAGAGCATCGGCACCCAACTCAAAAACAATTACATCAGGATCATATACGCCAATTAACGGCAGAGTTATACTTTCGAATGCCTTCATATACACTTGGTCATAAGTCCCGACCGGAAGAGGGACATTTACACAATAGCCCTTACCCAATCCTTCACCGATTTCCTCGGCGGATCCTGTTCCTGGAAAAAGTGTCCCAGGACTTTCGTGGAATGATATTGTCATCACATCGGGACGGTCATAGAATCCGTATACGACACCGTCGCCGTGATGCACGTCAACATCAAGATAAAGAACTCGCTTGCCCTCTTCTGCCAGGATAGTGCATGCAAGAGCCACGTCATTGATATAGCAAAAGCCGGATGCGTGTTCCGGGCCGGCGTGATGAAATCCGCCTGATGGATTAAACGCCACATCAGCAGAACCCGACAGAATCAGTTTTGCCGCGGTAAGTGTTCCACCGGTAGCCAGCACTCCATAGTCGTACATCCCCGCAAAAACCGGACAATCCAGTGTGCCGATCCCCATATTCAGCGCCTCGGTATCCCAGCGACCCTTTGCGGCTGTTTTTAATGCGTGCAGATAACGGGCCGAATGAAATTTTTTCAGCACGACTCTCTCGGCAGGCACCGGCGCCACTTCAGACCTGTTGTCACCGGAGAGCAGGTCCATGGAATTCAGAATCTTTCTCACCTGTCCCGCCCTGTCCGTATTAAACGGACAATCCGCCGGATAGCTGAATTTCTCAAGCTCCGCTGAATAAATAAAAGCAGCTTTTTTCGTTCCCAAACTTGCTCCTATTGTTCCTATTGTTCCTGCTTTGTCAAATCAAACGTAATACCATAGGCACAGCCGTCAAATTCAGTATTCACCTTGTAGCCGGAGTTATGAAAAATAGCAAGCATCGGTTCATTAGTCGGTAATACTTTTGCATAGAACTTTTTTACGCCGCGTTGTTTAGCTATTTGAGTAATGTAGTCCAGCAGAAAAGTCCCCATTCCCTTTTGCTGCCATTCATCATGTACAAGAAAGGCCACTTCCGCCGCCCGTGTTTTAGGTTCAAGAAAATACTGGGCAAGGGCAACGATTTCCTCGCCTGAAACATGAGGAATAATACCAACAATGGCAATATCCTGCCGATAGTCGATATTGGTGAATCGTTGAATATCTCTATGAGGGAATACTACTGTGTGGGTCATATAGCGTGTCCGGACGGATTCTTCACTCAGCGAATACAGCATTTCCGAAAGTGCCGGCTCGTCGGTAGGTTTAACAGGTCTGAAGAATATCTCCGTACCATCGCGCAGTGTTTCATAGCGCTCCATTTCTTCAGGATAAGCAACCTGGTCCCAGGCCAACTCAATTTGGTCTTCATAAATATAGTTTTGAGCTTTTGCCGCCTGGATAAGCTCTTTCCGGAACTTAGGATGCGCGATATTAATCAGGTCCAGCACTCTTTTTCTGATACTTTTACCATGTAAATATGCAATCCCGTATTCGGTAACTACATAGTGGATATCTCCTCGCGTTGTAACTACCCCAGCTCCTTCGGTCAGACACGGTACAATCCTGGAAACTTTTCCATCTCTCGCAGTAGAGGGCATCGCAATTATTGCTTTGCCTCCCCGGCTTCTCGCAGCCCCGCGAATAAAATCAACCTGACCGCCAATTCCACTGTAGAATTTATAACCCAAAGAGTCCGAACAAACTTGGCCTGTCAAATCGATTTCCAGTCCGACGTTAATTCCAACCATTTTTTCGTGCTGGCTGATGGTATAAATATCGTTGACATACTCTGTAGGATAAAATTCAAAGAAGGGATTATTGTCTATATAATCGTAAAGCCGTTGTGAACCCATACAAAAGCTCGCAACAATTTTGCCGCGGTTGAGAGACTTTTTTGCGCACGTGATTGCGCCGCACTCAATCAGCTCAATAATCCAGTCACTGAACATCTCTGTGTGAACGCCGAGGTCTTTCTTATACACCAGATATTCAGCAAGCGCCTGGGGTATACGTCCAATGCCACACTCAATTGTGCTGCCGTCTTCGACAAGACTGGCGATATTCTGGCCGATACGGCGTAAAGTCTCATTGGATTCAGGTATCGGAAGCTCGATTATGTCCTCATCAAAAGGGACTAACATATCGATGGCATTAATATGAATGAAACTGTCTCCGAATGTCCGAGGCATACGGCTGTTTACCTGTGCAATTACATACCTGGCATTAGCGGCGGCAGATTTAACAATATCCACAGAAACACCAAGACTGCACAGCCCGTTTACGTCTGGCGGCGTTACAGAAACCATAGCAACGTCGATGGGAATCCTTCCGGTCTCAAACTCAAGCGGTATCTCTGACAGGAATATCGGTGTATAATCTCCGATACCTTTCTGTAAAGCATCGCGCACATTATCAGCAATAAAAAAGCTGTTCATCTTAAACTTTTCACGGAACTTCTCATCGGCATACGGCGCAGCCCCCATAGTCAACAGATGCATGATATGAGCGTCGTAAATGTGGCTGGAATGTTCAACCAAAGCGTTGACAAGATGCTGCGGCTGGCCACAGCCGGTTCCTATAAATATACTGTTGCCGGACTTAATTAATTTCATAGCCACAGCAGCAGTACTTACCTTCTCTTTATATTTTTCTTTCCAGTTAAATTCCTGCATATTTATTTCTCTATACTCATTCTGGCATCGACAGCAATCGGCGTTGTGCCTT
>JABMRO010000056.1 GCA_013202635.1 Planctomycetota bacterium | reverse complement strand
TGAGTTGTCTGTACTCTCTCATAAGTGTTCCTTATCTGAGGTAACCAAAATCCAGTGAGAGAGTATAACAGCTCACCATAATTTTGGCGACTCAGTTGCACTTATGAGTTGAATCCGCTTAAGATAATAACAATGATAATATCAGTTATAGCTTTGGTCTTATCTGTGTGGGGCTTATATTTTTCCTTTTCAGCTAATGTTTTAAGCAAAAAAGCAATCGATCAAACAAAATCCCATTTCATTATTGAAAATAGACCGTATTTGAATGCAAAGTTAATAACTTTTAAAGACAATAACTCATACTTTCTTTTTCAACAAAAAGAAAAATCATTTGTAATAACAGTTCAATTTTTGCTTGCCAATAAAGGCAAGGTCCCTGCTAAAAACATTACAGTTGAAGGTCCTTTTTCCATAGGAGCTACACCTTCATATACAGCAAAAGAAATAATTCTTCAAACACCCCCTACAATAACACTGGGGTCTGAGGAATCAAAAGCATATCAGTGGAGTATGGAAATTGGATATGGTGACTTTTCAGCGGAAGAAGTAAAAAAGCAAATTGAAAATAAAATATTTGAGGCTGACGTAACTATGATATGGAAATATACAAGTGCTTTAGATGAAACTAAAACATATGAGTCTAACATATCATATCTTGTTAAACATGACTCAGTGACTTTATTAAAAAGCGAAATAAATTAAGAACTTATAACAAATCATTTCACTGGACAAAAACTGCGTTTTTGCCAGTGAATTCAAATGTTAAGTGCCACGAAATATAGACCCAGGAGAGCCTAGTGAGACCACGTGACGTCATCAAGAACGGACATGAGAACTTTGTAGTCGAGCGGTTCGTGCTTTGGCTCAACGGACGTACTGGAAGGAACTACGAAGTCGTTGGCATGCCAGAACCACTGGACGCCCTGAAGATCGCCGGTTAGCTTTAGCGTTACTCGCGGTTCAACGGAATTCAATCGAATGCACGAAGTTCGGGGTGTTGTACGGAAGCCATATATACATTGTTCTGTGAGCAATGATGAACAAGGAAGAAGCACAGTCAGTTCTCAATAATGAACTTGATCGGTTTAGGACGATGTCCCATGAAGACCTCGTTCGTACAGTAGGAGATGGAGTTTATACGACGGAACAAATGGGAAGATCGGGAGAGAAATATCTAATTCAAATCAAGACCAAGTGGAAGAAGCGAAAGAAGAGAATCGTCCGCATTTCCGCAAATATCAGAAATGCAGAGGTATCCCCCCAAGAGTCGCGCAAGTGGAATATTCCAATCCTAAATATAGCTATTTGTCGCGGCTCCATGTCGATGCTATTTACGACGTTCACGCGTGGACCAGATGATTAAATCACAGAACCAGCGTTTCCAAGGGATTACTTATTGACTTTGGGCAAAGGGGTATTATACTGAGGCTCAGAGAGGTCCGGCGTTTTATACGGAAACCATATATACATAGTTAGAAATTGAGAAAGGAAAGAATCGTGACAAGGAAAAAACTCTTTGCTTTTGCCATCCTAATGATGCTAATCGCGCATGGCTGTGCGGAGGACATTACTCCAAGCGAGATATTCGAAAAGGTTAAGGCTGCGTATAAGTCGATGGATACTTACAAAGCACAAGGAACCATCACTGCAAATGTTGATACCGGTGGAACGGAGACGAACATAGAAACTACGTTCTCTATAATCCTGAAGAAACCTAATCTTTACCTCATTTCCTGGACCCAAAAGAACATGCCGATGGCAGGCATGTCTCAGTCCGGAGCAGTATGGAGCGATGGCGCTCAACCCTATCTCTACATTGGAGGGACGAATGCATATTCCAAGATGGGGAGTGACGAACTTGCATTGGCTAGTGCAACAGGAATTTCTGGTGGCGCAGCTTTTACTATACCGTCACTCTTCTTATCAGTATTCAAGGATCAGCCTGCTCCGTTTTCCAGGCTAAAAGACCCCCAGATAGAAAAAACAGAGAAAGTCGGTAAAGAGGACTGTTATGTTATAAGTGGATCGTCATCTATTTCGATAAAGGAGACATTTTGGATCTCAAAGACAAGCTATTTGATCAAGAAGTATTATCGATCTCTTGAACCTCCTGAAGGAGGTCGCCAAATGCCCGAAATGACCGATGAACAACTTGAGGAGGCCATCAAAGGCATGGGACAAGAAGTAACGGATGAGAGCAAGAAGAACATGAGGGAGATGATGGAGAGATCAGAAAAAATGCTCAAAACCGTGAAGATAAAAGGTTCTTCCACCGAACTTCACGCAAATGTCTCATCTCCCGAATTGAATAAGAATGATTTCAAGTTTGCTCTACCGGAAGGTGCCGTCCTCAAGGAATCCTTGTATGGTGGGAGCAATTCAAGGAGTACGCCTGCCCCATAGGGGGTACATTTTTCGATGAGTTGTTCCTGGTAATGACAGGTTTTGATAGAGGACAGCGGCTGGGATTACTCTGAACAATAAGAAATTCGGGATGTTATGCGGAAACCATAAACAATCACTTAGGGTGCGGAGTTTGTTTTTGAAGCCGCTCCTATCCTTTCAAGATATACGAGCCAGTCATCCCCTGTCGTGGGTGATTGCACAGCTTGATATGATAGCCAATGCGGCCAGGAAGATTGCTATTGTGGGGCAGACTTGGTAGCATCTTAGATAATAGGCTCATCGAAGTAGCTGAATAAAGATATGCGTGATTGTACAGCAAATCCCAGCCCAAGGTTTACACAGGCCTTAAGGCTGACGGCGGCCTGAACCAGAGGAGTTCTGATGCGCAAGAAAGTCATAAGGTTAGCTGTTGTTGCAGTAATGCTGAGCGCCGCAGCAATTCTTTACAGAACTCTTCAGCCAAATACATACCGCATTGAAGACATTCTTGCCGTCTATCAGTCCGCTAAGGGACGCCTTACGGCGGAACATGAAGATTACAACGATATTACTATCGAGTATCCCCTTAATGAAACGCTGTTTCCACCCGAGATGGTTCCGCCCGTATATCGCTGGAATGACAGCGTCACTGCGTCGAAGTCATGGCTGATACGGTTTGAGTTTGCCGATGGCAAACCATGTATGAACTTTCCGGCACAGCGGCAACATTGGACTCCCCGGCCGGAAGATTGGGAGAACATAAAACATAGATCGCTCGAACAGGAAGCTAAAGTCATCATACTCGGCGTTGGTGCCGGTGAACCTGTACGAGTCCTGTCGCAAGCCAGGATGTCCTTCAAAACTTCAAAGGAC
>JABMRO010000767.1 GCA_013202635.1 Planctomycetota bacterium | reverse complement strand
ATTCCAGAAGCTTCTCGATATATACAGGATTATCAATCTGCGTAGGATCCACTCTGCAACCAAGACAGCCCCGGCCAAAACCATGGCTTGTGCCTCTTGCCTCAAAAAGCGATTCCGACTGTTTTATCGCCAGCTTTTCAGAAAAAACTATAGCTTTTTTAAGTGAATCATCTGCCAGTTTAGACGAATCCGGGGCATCTGAAATATTTTGAATCGCCTGAATAAATAAATCCTGGCCTTCTTTACAAACATCTCCCAGACCATCTATGTTGTTAAAAAACAACCAGTCCTCACGCTTGTTGACTATTTGCATTAGCTTTGCACGTGTTATTTCCATATTTAAATTATATGGATGCTCTCTTTCAGGCAGGCAGGTTGTTGGCAAAAGCACCCTGCCAAAACCTTCTATAGGCCATAGTAAAGCCAGTCCTGCCGTTTCCAAATTGGGCCTTTTACACTCTATAAAACCGTTCTTAAAGCTAATCTGGGCCCGGCGGATACCGATTCCATCACCGCCGAAAAGATAAGCACCGCACAGCGCAAACTTATCAACAACCTTACCATTCTTAAAAACCTGAAATTTCACTGTTTTCCCCGGCTTAAATTCATTCTTAGTACATTGTGCGCATACTGTATTGTCTAATACGATACACACAATACGAATTATAGTGATTGTCTCCTTAAAAGCAATTCAAACTTTGCCCTTCCCTGATTTTGATTACCTTTCAAGCCTTTATAATGTATAATCTTTGTAAACTTCAGCCGTATATCATAAGGATTTATTGAAGTTTTGTGAACCCCGTTAGAAGTCGACGACTTACTTCTAACGGGGTGAAAGTCGAATTTATATCTTGTTTTTTACCGCCTGTTACTACTTTAAGGAAAGGAGCAAAACATGCTGAGCGAAAAAAAATCTATGTCGCGGCGCGCATTTATAAAAAATTCTCTGATGAGCACAACCGCATTGGCCTGTATGTCAGCGACTAAATTACAGGCCGCACAGACAAAACTTCCTTTTTTGCGTCTGGGAGGTCCGACATTTGGAAAATTTGACAGCCCGGATGCATGGGTAAAAGCTATCAAGAAACTCGGTTACAGTGCCGCCTACTGTCCTGTGGGTGCAGGGGAAAAAGACGATGTTGTCAAGGCCTACGCCCGTGCAGCTAAAAAAGCTGACATAATTATTGCCGAAGTCGGAGCATGGAGCAATCCAATCAGCCCAGATGAAAAAACTCGCAGTGAAGCTCGGATAAAATGCCGAAGGCAATTGGCCCTGGCGGACCGAATCGGAGCCAACTGCTGCGTAAATATCAGCGGTTCGCTTAGCGAAAATTGGGCTGGCCCTTCTCCGAAAAACCTGACCGAAGAAACGTTTGATATGATTGTTGAAACAACACGCGCAATTATCGATGATGTCAAACCAACCCGGACATATTTTACGTTGGAAACTATGCCGTGGGCCTATCCGGACTCTCCTGATTCATACTTACGCTTACTAAAAGCAATTGACCGCAAGCGATTCGCTGTCCATCTCGACCCTGTCAATCTCATCTGCAGTCCTCAGAGATATTTTAAAAACGGCCAACTTATCCGCGAATGCTTTAGAAAACTTGGCCCTTATATCAAAAGCTGCCATGCAAAAGACATTCTCCTGAGCACAAAACTCACTACCCACCTCGACGAAGTTCGCCCGGGTTTAGGAGGACTGGACTATGCTGCATTTTTGAGAGAATTGAGCAAATTCCCTCATACTCCGCTAATGTTGGAACACTTACCCAATGCAGAAGAATATCGCCTGGCGGCCACACATGTTCGTTCTGTTGCAAAAAAATTAGGACTGTCCTTCGGCTGAAAAACCTGCTGAATGATTGACATTACAGCGGCTTGAATTGGAACTATCACGGATATAGAAAAAGGAATTATTTGAGATTAAAAAGATAAAATTGACCAGGCCGAACACGCCGACCAACGTCATTGGAATAGTCAATTCAAAGCTATCTCGCTCTGGCCGCATACCCGGTAGTGTTTCATTTGAGCTTCGTAATGAAGATTGTTCCCCTCGATAAGCCTGGCTATCAAGCCGATTTGATTAAGTAGCATTTCAATCAAATCGATATTTACCAAGGTTGATTCCGGGCTGTAGTGTGGCAAAATAATAAACACATATCCACAATTGTTCTGTTCGGTCGCCAATTGTGTAGCAATAACACTACAGTCATTTGAGCTGGTTATAATCGGCTCTGCACCGTCATCAATCTTAGCGCAAACCTCTTTCAAAAACGACTCGCTGATATTCAGCCTGGTAAATTCTTCCGGATCGCTGGGCTGACTGTTGCCGTCCGTATCCATAATTACTACTATAGGCCCCTGTTCAGGCAAAACTTCAAAAATCTGCCGTGCAATCTGCTCGGTTAGTATTAAGCCATGAGAAAACAGCGATTTATACATTTCCATTTGATCGACTCCCTACTTGTTTTTTGAACAGAACAACTAATAAAAGTTTCGGTATAATCTCACGACAACTTTCTTAGCTGTGTTGTTTAAGTGCAATTCTGCCAAAAAAGCATAATTGTGGAGTTTGAAAGTGAGTTTATAGGACGCAACAGGCCTGTACTTGCATAGGCGGCAGCTTGCCGCCTGAATATAGGATATGGGCACAAGATTCAGGAATTAATTAAGCAGTGATCTTAGCCTGGTTATCGATAAATTCCTTCCGGGACAGTCGGTTACGCGCGCTCCGGGAGTTGTCTTGTGACTATAAATACGGCTGGTCGGGATTCCATACCGCTTTTGTAGAAAGCGAATCAATTTCAAAAGCGACTGTACTTGTCGTGTTGTAGGTCTTGTGCTATTGAAATTGCCAACAAGGCAAATTCCGACTCCATCCCTATTGGCCCAATTGTTGGGCGTTCCTCCACAATGAGCGCCGGGAATCTGTTTTCGCCAGCGAAACGTTACCTCAACCTGACCGTCACGGCTGTCTGTGCCGTTACCTATAACAAAATCGTAGCCTACCCCTTCCCAATGATTGCCTTCCTTGTGCCATTTGTCAAATATAGCGGCATTTCCGGTTTCTGTTGCTGAGTGATGTACCACAACAGCCCTCCAGCCCTTCTCTACCTGCGAGGGGGGCAGCCAATCTCTCGGGATGTCTCTATAAGCATTTGTTCTGCCTTGTTTCGGATTTACAATCTTCGGCGGAATAACCCTGGACTCGAAGCCAGAGCCGTACACAATCTCCGGCATCGGCTCGTCGTTGATTGCACAACCGCCTAAAACAAATAAACAACTCAAAATAATAAAAACTCTGCTAATCGTTATTCTGCTGATTTCATCGGTAAGAAACTGCACTTGATTATCCCCTTTTTTGGCCCTGATCTTTTGCCAGACGCGGTTTTTCCTTATATCTGACCATATACAAACTATTGCCACGCTCGTTGAATTTAACCATATCCATATACGAGTTCATAAGCAGCAATCCTCTACCCCCCGGCTTGTAAAGATCGTTTCCGTATCGTGGATCTGCTACCGATGCAGGTTCAAACCCTTCCCCCTGGTCCGTCACGGAAATTTCGATTTTATCAGAATCAACTGAACATTCTATCTTGACCTCTTTGCTGGAGTCCATTTTATTGCCGTGTTTGACGGAATTAAGAAAAGCTTCCTCCAGGGCCAAATGAACCGCAAAAGTATCATCGTTGTCAAAACCGAAGGGTTCGAGTTTGGACAGGATTTCCTCGCAGACCCCGACGACTGCAGACGGTCTGCTTTTTGTAACTATCGAGAAATTGATTGGAGTTTTTGATACCATAAGCGAAACAAAAATCTTTCGCCTAATTCACTTAAGATAAGTCCTCGACGGCACTTTCAACATCTTTATGAATATCGAAAGTTGTGGTCAAACGCGTTATTTTGAAAATCTCGAATATATTTGGATTTATATTACAAAGTTTTAGCTGCCCGTCCTTTTCGTAAATCCTTTTGCTGAGCCTTATTAACAGTCCCAAAACAGCGGACGACAAAAATCGAACGTTGCCAAAATCCAAAATCAGTTTTATCCGTTTAGCCGGCTCAACGACAGACATAATCGAATCCTGAAGTGCCTTAATATCTTTTTCTTCGAGGATTTTTTCGTCTGTAAAAGTGACTATTGTTGCATTATCCACATATTCAACGCCTATTTTTGGCTTAATCTCGGCCATATTAAACTCCCTGACAAAACCATCAAATTATATCGGAATATTACGTTAGTATATTTAGCCTGTCAAGTCTTTTGCATTTTGAGCTATTTGCATTGTAAATATTTTCACTCGAACTCAAAGAATAACTCCGAGCCGGGATTTTGAAATTGGGTTTGATTGGGTTTGTTTTCACCAAGTGTCCAATTGGATTTATTTTCATAATTCATTGTATTATAT
>JABMRO010000766.1 GCA_013202635.1 Planctomycetota bacterium | reverse complement strand
AGCGAAGGGATAAGATTGTCAAAGAAAGTGAATTTTACGGTGCAATGGATGGTGCCAGCAAATTCATTCAAGGTGACGCCAAGGCCGGGCTCATAATCACTGCTATTAACATCATTGGCGGCGTAGCTATGGGCTACTCACGCGGTATGACAATTGGCGGTGCCATAAAAACCTATTCGATTCTTTCCATTGGAGACGGACTTGTAAGCCAGCTACCTTCGATGATAATCTCCATAAGTTCAGGTTTTCTCGTAACCAAAATATCTTCGAAGTATAGTGTCGGTCAGGACCTGAGCAGACAGTTTCTTAAAACGAGTGAGCCGCTGACGATAGCATCTGTTATTATTGCTTCGATGGCCCTTGTGCCGGGTCTGCCTCCAATACCATTTCTGTTGTTGGCTGCAGGTACTGCTTTAGCCGGAAGAACTGTGCTTAAGTCGGAAAAGAAGCGTCCGGGAAAGCTCGAAGAATCGGCGAAGAAGTCAAAAACCGAAAAACAGCCGGTTGAGGACTTGCTGGATGTTGACAGAGTTTCGGTGCAGGTCGGTGTGCGATTAATCAGTATGGTGGACCCTCGCAAAGACAGTGCTATTTTTGAACGAATTGGTGCCTTGCGGAGAAAATTTGCTCAGGAGCTTGGCATCGTTATTCCTCTGGTTAGGCTGCGGGATAATATAAACCTTGAACCTACTACTTATGAGATTAAGATTCTCGACCATATTGTGGCAAAGGGGCAGTTAGAACCGAATATGTTTCTTGCTATGGATGCCGGTAATGTTCAGGCGAAAGTGGAAGGTACCCAAACAAGTGAACCTGTTTATGGATTGCCTGCCTTGTGGATTGCTCCGGACCAAAAAGAAAAAGCTGAAATGAATGGATATACTGTAATTGACCCTGAATCCGTATTCATAACTCATTTATCTGAAACGCTTAAAAAACACGCAGATGAATTACTAACCCGCGAAGACGTTCAGCTTCTTATTGACCGGCTTCGCAAAACACAGCCATCTTTGGTCGGAGAGGTTGTTGGTGCCGATGGAACAGTATCTGTCGGATTGCTTCAGCGTGTGCTTAAGAATCTTCTGACAGACGCGATACCGATTCGTGAGCTGACTGTTATACTTGAATCCATGGGAGAGAACGCTTCAAAAACTAAAAACACTGATGTTTTAACCGAGATGGTTCGTAAATGCCTGAACAGAACCATTACCGGATTGTATAAAAACGAGGTCGGTAAAATTTCAGCCATAACACTGGAACCAGCGCTCGAACATCAAATAGTCTCAAATCTGCGGCAGGAAGGGGATGGAATAAATCTTGCTTTACCCACAGAGATTGCAATGGATATAAGTAGAAAAAGCGCACAGGCCTGGAAGGATGCAATGGACAGAGGCTTGGACAGGGTGGTTTTGTTATGTGATTCAAGGTTACGCTCACCCCTGGCGGCAATGTTATCAAGAACAGTCCCACTCTTGCCGGTCATAGCTTATGACGAAATTGTGCTTGGGACAGAAGTAGAACCAATAGAAACCATATCCTTCCAGCAAACTGAGATGACAGCGACCGCAGAACAAGGACAGCTTACACCTGCTTTGGCAGGGGGGGCAACATGATAATGTAGCTTGTTGCCTGTTTAAGTATAAAGGTAACGGGTTGAAATATATAGGATTTGAATTATGCCGTTACACATTAGGTCAATTGCGATAAGTTTTGCCGTGACATGCTTTTTCGGAGTGAGTCTGATAGGCTGGATTAGCGGCCTTTCACCGTTTACATGTTGTAAAAGGGCGCTGGCGGGAGCGGTCTTTGCCTATATAGCAGGAGCTTTGGTGGTAAAAGCCATAAATGCCATTTTGATAAGCGCGATGATTACAAACCAGATGAATCGGCAAAAGGAAAAGGATAGTGGCGATAGAAACTGAAAATATCTCTGAAGATAGCTTTATTAGGAGCGATAAAGCCGATTTATTGACTTTGGGAACACCTGAAGATGACCGAAGGCATCTAAATAGTGTTGCCCTGCGCACCTACTCCGGCCAGAAAAGGTCAACAAAAGGCGCAATAGAGGATCACCAGATAACCGAACTTTTGCCTATGGTTCACAGGATAGTCAGGCAGGTGGTAACGTATCTGAGACCTCCATTATCATTTGAAGATATGGTTTCCGCTGGAGCTATTGGTTTGGTTAAAGCTTCACATGATTTTGACCCGTCCCGTCATACAGAGTTCAAAACCTATGCTTATATTAGAATCAAAGGGGCCGTTATTGATGAGCTAAGAGGCTCATCTTGGCTGCCTGTAAATCTAAATAAGAGGATTCGGCGTGCCAGGCAGCTCAGCAGGAAGATACTTGAACAGACTGGCACAAATCCTACTGATGCCGAATTAGCCCAAAAACTTGGAATAACTATTGAGGAGCTTTCTGAAACTTTCGAAATTGCTCGTGCACAGTATTTTGTCTCACTTGACGGCTTCGAAGAAGATTCGCTGGCACTGAGTAATCTTTTAGCCGAAACTCGTACCAGTGCTCCTGATAAGCAAATCGAACGGGCTGAGCTTATAGATAAATTGGCCGAGGCGATACAGCAATTGTCCAGGAGAAAGCGGCAGCTCATCCTGCTTTATTACCAACAGCACCTGACAATGAAGCAAATCGCCGAGATTTTTGAAATTACCGAGTCGCGCGTCAGCCAACTGCACGCGAGTGCTATATTTAACTTGTCTGTAAAATTGAGGCATTGGAAAGATGGCAGATTATGATTCCAATATGATAAAACCGGCCGAAGGTTTGCAAGGTATCACTGGTTTGACTCCTGCAAAACGCCGTGAAAAAAGGAAACGCCGACAGTTATACAAGGAAAATGAGGAAAAAGATGAGCAACAGTTGGACGGGTCGGTCGAGGAACAGGATGAGGTCAAGCCATCCGATGAGTGGGCTGAAGACCAGGATAATCAGAACTCCGACAGTACCGGGATTGATTACTGCGCTTGACTAATAATTGAACGATTAACGATTGAGGCTTTGAAAACGAATAAATAATAGCCAGGGAAAGATAATCAACAATAGCTAATCAATATAGTAGATACGCTGTCTTTTGCCGGAATTTATTAAAAGGATTAGGATATTAAATGAGAGAAAAATCAGGTCGAATTCTAAAGGGAAGTGACGTTAAACTTGAGGGCCAATTTACTCTCGATATTGCGCAGACACAGACGAATTCGCCGAAACAGGCCTGCACGGCTGTGGCTGGGCCAAAGGTGCGTATCGTGGAAAGCCAACCCGGGTTTGCTGTTTTAGAAATAACCTGTTCCTGCGGTACAGCAATATCTTTAAGGTGTGAATATGCCGGTGCCGAAGCGCCGGGGGGGGCATAAAAAGCAAAATAGTGAGCCTGAAGTGCCTGAACAGGCGAAATAAATGGGGAAAAGTAAAATGCGAACTAACAAAAAAACAATTTTATTGCTTTCATTAATGCCGATCTTTTTGTTATCGAACTGCGTCTCTGTCCAGCAACCGTCCGAATTTGCCGGGCGGTCAGAACCTGATGAAGAAAAACAGCAGAATTCTTCCACAGCAAAAAGGTTCCAGCAATCTGCAACACAAAAGCCGACGGTCGTTGAGTCTGCAATGCAATTGTCGCAACAGCATGCCAAACTTTCTGAAGAAACGGCTGTGTTGCGGCAACAAAACCGCGACTTTAATGAAAGGAACAAGCAGTTTAAAGACCAGGTCGTTGCTCTTGAGGCTCAATTAAAGCAGGCACAGAAGGAATTAAGCGAGGCAAATGAAATCTTAATTGCAATGCGTATTGAATTGAATAATTGGAAAACCGATATCATCGGTTTCCGCGATGAAATGCGTGGTGCCGAAAAAGCACAACTGGAAGCACTGCTTAAGATACTTAAGGTTCTTGGCGGAGAGGACAAAATGGAATCGGCACGGAATAATAAAGATACGAGTTCGTCCTCCGTCGCATCGTTAAGGAAATCAATCCGGCCTTAAAAGTAGGAAGCACATACATTAGGTGAATCGAATGAATAGCTCAGGAACTGTATTATCATATAGAAAAACTTTTTATTGGTCGCTTGTCGCTTGTAATTTGAGCAGCATTTCACGAGTCGCAATATTGTTATTGCCGATGGTGCTTTTATCAGGCTGTGTTACTTATTATAGAACTTCTGCATCTGAGGCAGATTACTATTATCTGAATCCTGACAAGAGCTTGTCTACAATTGGGAGGGCTGTAATTGTAGAGTTAGACAACAATTCGAGCTATCCAAAAATCTCCAACGACGTAACCCAAAAGCTGTATCAGGCGTTGCAAAAGAAGCAGATTTTTGGTTTAACTGTTGTCCGTCAGAGTGACTCATTGTGGAGAAGTTTGCAGTTGGATTTGAACTCTGAATATACGCTTGACCAGATAATAAAAATCCGCCAGACCTTGAAGTGTAATGCGGTTTTGATTGGCACTGTTACCGAATTCAGACCTTATCCTCATATGATTATCGGGCTTCGCTTAAAGCTTCTTGACCTGAGAGACGGACAGTTATTATGGGCTCTTGAGCAGGTTTGGGACAGCGCCGATAAAACAACAGAATATCGCATTAAAGAGTATTTTCGTTCGCAGAAACGCTCGGGCTATGCACCTTTGAAGGAGCAGTTGACATCTGTCAGCTCGCTCGAATTTATTAAGTATATAAGTTATGAGGTAGCTGAAACGTTATAGCTGGGAACCGGGATATTAAAGTGTGCTTGAAAAAGAAATGTTCATAACCCAGTTATTTCGTCCAAAAAGGATGTTAACTTTAAAAAAGAATAAAAAATTTTTAAAAAATGTTAAAGTTTGCTCGAAAATGTGCGAGAAGAATTATAGAAATATTATTATGATAAGAACTATTGTGCAATGATTGAAAAAGTGGATACCAGTCAAATTCAGGGCTTCCTGGAAAAAACATCGTCCAGGCAGCAAAAATCTGCAGCAGCTCTTTCAGGTAACGGTGCGGATGTATCTGTGCAAGTCGATTATGCTTCATTTATTGACAGTGCAATGCAAATCCCACAAACGGACACTCAGGCCGTCGAGAAGGCAAGGCAGCTTTTGTTGTCAGGTCAGCTTGAAAGTACGGAAATCATCAGACAAACCGCAGAAAATATCATAACCTTTGGTATATAAAATACTTAAATAAAAAATCTTAAATCGCAAGGCTGACCACGGATGGTCTAATCAGGAGCCCGAACGGATTTATTAGCTCGGCGAGGCATTGTGTACACTTAGCGCCCCTAAGATTACCCAGCCCTCGCCGTTTTTTTTTGCTTGTTATGCAGGCGCTGCCGCATATTAAAGCGACCATATTTTGTTATAAGTACATGAAGCTCGTGCTTGCATCTCATCAGTATAGCTTCGTAAAGTGAAAAGTCCGATGGATTTACATAGACACCATATAATATTAGGAGCACCCGTTGGTGAGAAATTCAAAAAGCTTTGGAAATATTACCTCTGGCAAAGTTTTTTGGCTGCCGTTGCCCTGTTTATTATTGTCCTTGTTCTGGATAAGGAAAAAATGGTCGTAATCAGTGCAATGGGCGCCACTGCTTTTATCGTATTCGTGATGCCCAACGCCGCCTCTGCGCATTCGAGAAATGTCATAGGCGGCCATTTAGTTGGCTTGATTTTGGGAACTATTATATTGTTGAAATGCCATATTTTTATGAATACCCCCTCGTGGTCGGAATTGCTGTCTTTGTTATGGCGGCTTTGAACGTCGAGCACCCTCCTGCGGCTGGTACCGCTTTGGCTGTTTTGATAAATGAAGTCTCACCTGATGTCTCAATCATCATAATAGCCGTTGCGATAATACTCTCACTATGTCATTATTATCTGAGACATCACTTAAAAGATTTGGTATAGACTTGTCAACTCAACTTGGATGTATGCCGTTTAAAGAGACAAAGCCGAATGTCAAGCGTAACAATTGACTGTAGGTGCTGTAAGGCCGTTATGTATAGGCATTCTTGTTATATCCAGCCGGTTCGTATAGACAACTGATTTACTGGAGTCTTTGACCTGAGCGTTCGAGGATATTTCCCAGGCGCACTTGTTTGTGCTTGGAGTTCTGACAGCATCGCTGATGTTATGGGACCTTACGTTTGATCTGCTTGTATGATGCAGCCCATTACTGCTTTTGCTAAGAGGAATAGTTCTAATAACCTTGCATGATATTATTTTTCTCATACCATTACCCCCCAATTACTATAATTTTAACAGATTCGAGCGGCTAAATCAAGGGAAATACTGCTGATATTAGCTGATGAACCTGTTTTTTTGTGCTTCGAGAGATATTGTTTGTCCTTAGGTGATATTATAGGCCCGCATACGAATTTATAATGGATAAATATTGAATCCGTGGATAGAATATTTCTGGTTTAAAATGATTGTTAATGGTGTTTCTTTTTTGGTATTTGGCTCTTGGCATAAGGAATATTAAGATGCAGATTATCGCTCAATGCCCGGCTTGTGGCAATTCTTGGCAGCTTAAGGGTAGTGCCGCTGACCGAAGGATAAACTGTCGCAAATGTGGCAAATTATTCAAGGTCCCAAGGTTGGATGAGGTACCGAAAGCGACTAAAATGATAAAACAGGCGAAGGGTACTATTTACGTGGATGAAACCGGCAAAACCTATGGCTGAAGTCCGGCAGTTATTGTAGGAGCCGGTATAATTACCCCTGCTGAAGGCATATTACCTTCGGCGACCGGCATGCTGGTAATATTATTTTTTCTCATAACCTTCAGCATCTGAATCTTTCCTTTATTGCCTGCACCTGTCGGTGACGCAGGCACAGGTGGCAATCTGTTTCACCAAATTGGCAAAGACTCTTCTTTCGGAACCTTTTTGCCGGAAACTTTAGACCGAGGCTTCTTTTTCGCTGTTGGTTTGGATTCTTCAATACCGAATGTTTTTTCTATCCTTGCGATTCGAGCCGAAAGCTCTGTTAATTTATCATTAATGGAATCTAATTTTTTCATAACTTCCTTGATGTCCGTGCCAATCCTTGTTGAGTTTCTTTCTGTCAGGTTCATATGCCGTTCCATCAATCGCTCATAGGCATCTATAGCATGGAGCGTATCGGTTTTGTACTCGGGCACGGAAATCCTGGGCCGTATCTCATAAGTTTTTGGGCGGCCCTGGGTTGTTGTAGAAAACCAGACCACTGTAATGCAGCATATAACGACCGCTCCAACAGCTAATAAATTCTTGTTCGTTATCATTAGCTTATCCTCTTTTTCGTGATTTTGTGGTTTTAGACCCTCTTTCTGTTTATCGGCAGAAAGACAGCTTGAAATATCGAATGCCTGAAAAAAAAACGCATTATGATATGTGCATACGTACTATAATCAGCCCGTTTGACCTTATCAAATACGGTGATTCCGATAAATCGGGGTAAAAAGTGAAATTTTTTAGTCTGCCTTGTAAAAATCAGATTATAAGTTCATCCCCTTGATGGTCTCTTCCAATGATAGCTCCGCATAGCAAATAACAGTATCGGCCGCACCGTAATAAATCTTGAGTTGACCGTCTTCGCAGAGCAGACCGCAGCTGAATACAACGTTTCCAAAGAAACCATTACATTCGTAGTCAGCTTCCGGTTCAAAAATTGGCTTTTCCGTCCTTGCGATGACCTTCCAGGGT
>JABMRO010000765.1 GCA_013202635.1 Planctomycetota bacterium | reverse complement strand
GTTCAAGCCTTTGCTTTTCCTTGCTGAGAAGCCTCTTCAATTCTTTTAGTTTACCTCCCATCCCGGGCAAAGGCCCTTGCGAACCTACCTTGACAGGTATGCCATAGGTTGTCACCAAACATCTGATTTCGCCGGGAAACCTTCGCTGCAACTGCCTTTTAATTGGCAGGGCAAGGGAGCTTTCGTACTCGTCCCTGCTGATTCTCTCACGTGGATTGTACCCCAAAGCAAGGTAGATGATATTCTTCTTCGGTATATTCCGTTTTTCGCAGTAGTACTCCGCAATCCGCTGCGACACGGAAATTTGCCTGTTGGCTATAACAAGGATCTCGTTGGGTTCTAACGCAAATCCTGTCCCACAGCACATTAACATCAGCAAAGTAATTATCGTAGTTCTACCGGCCATATTTTTAGTATGCGTTATAATCACCCCAAATAATGCAGGCTGGAATCAGAAAGAGCGGATTTATTCCGGGCCATAGGCCCTGTATGGCAGATCAATAGGATAGTCGTGAACTACTTCATCGTAGTCGTCGAACCAGTAGGCGTTTGGATTGCTTTTGAAGACTAAAAACCGTCCGCTGTCCTGGTCGTCAGCGGCCCGATGGTATTTGAAGTACACAAACTCTTTTGTTTTACCGAGGATTTCAATCTTACCGGTTGCGTGTGACATTGTATAGCGTGCCCGCTTTGCCAGTCCTGATACCAGAGATTTGGCCTGCTCCACAATCTCATAACCTTTTTCAATTGGAACCGAGTAAGCTTTATTGCCGATCGCCGGACGACACTGGAAAATATAATAAGGGATCGCACCGATAAAAGACAGTTTCCCGAGCAGCTCAGCCAGAACCTCAGGGTTGGAATTGACACCTCTTATAAGGGGCGTCTGATTTGCCAGTAATGCCCCGGCCTTTTGGAGCAAATTGACGCATTTTATTGCCACATCGGTCAATTCGCTGGGATGAACAAAGTGGGTCATTATGTATATCTTTTTTTCCTCCGTGGTGTAGTTGCTTAACATCTCAAGCAAGGCCGGATCTTCGATGATACGATATGGATTGAATGCCGGTATCTTCGTACCTATGCGAATTATTTGTACGTGCTCAATCTCTCTTAGCTGCCGGATAATATTATCGAGTTTTGAAGTTTTCAGTACAAGTGGGTCTCCACCGGTCAAAAGAACATTTGTTATCTCTTTATGCTCAGTTATGTATTGCATAGCCGCGGCCGTGTCACGAAGATATGTACTTTGTTTGTCTATGAAAACACGCTTACGGAAACAGTACCGGCAGATGCCCTCGCAGACGTTGCTGATTAAAAGCACCGCTGTGGAATTGTATTTATGCTCGAGCCCTGGAATTATTGTATAGCTTTCTTCATCTGAGGGGTCAAGCCGGCCCCATTTTTCAAGCTCGTGCGAGTGAGGGATAATAATCGTACGGATAGGGTCTTCGGGATCATCCCAGTTAATGAGCGACAAGTAATAATCGTTGCTGCGAAAAGAAAACGTTTCAGTAACTTTCTTTAGCCGGGTTCTTTCCTGCTCGCTTAATTGCTCCAACTGCTCTATTCTTGTCAGGTATTTCATTTGTGTGACAGATATTGAATTTAACATATTTATTTCAGGTTCCATGTTTGCTCTGGCCTCGGGTGTATTCGGTTTGTGAGTAGCTTTTTTCATAAATGTTCTTTCGCTTGAACACATAGGCAATAGTTGCCAGTATTATCATTATATCGGTTAACAGGCCGGCGGTTTCCACATATTTAACGTCGAATTCAAGTTTTTCTTCGCGTGTCAGTTCGGCCCTGCCCTCGATTTGTGCCAAACCCGTAAGGCCGGGCTTTACAAGCAGCCGCTTTTTTTGCCTTTCGTTCCATTCTGGTATCTGGGAAATATATAGAGGCCGAGGTCCGACAATGCTCATATCTCCTTTTAATACGTTAAATAACTGGGGCAGTTCGTCGAGTGAGTATTCTCGGAGGAACTTGCCGACTTTTGTCAAGCGGGGATCCTGGCCGGATTTAGGACTGGGCCCAAAAGGTTCAACGTCCGGTTTCATCGTTCTGAATTTGTAAAAGACAAACGGCTTGCTGTTTTCCCCCGCCCTTTGTTGCCTGAATATTACAGGTCCTTTACTGCTAAGCTTTATGCTTATCCATATTGCAGCCAATACCGGAGACAGAATAACCATCGCGGCTACGGCAATCAAAATATCAAGCACACGTTTACAAATATTAAAAAGGTTCATTCGACCTCACTGTGATCATTAAAAGACAGCCGGTTTATCGACGAGCTTAACTGTAGCAATTTCGCAGAGTAACCATCAGTTTATCCGAATATGACTCCGATGTCAATACCACAGCGATTCATCTGGACAGATTTGTATTCGTTCTGTACACTGTGGAAGGCCTGCAAAAAGCTCCCTGTCCGGGAATTATTCAGATAGAGGATTGCAATAATGTTAGACAATCTCATAGGTCCTGAAAGACCCCTTGGTTGGGTGTTGCAATTCTGGCCTGTGTTAGTGTTTTCATTTATTTCGGCCTTAGTTGCCACCTTGCTGTGCAAGAATATCGCGCTGAAGCTTGGAATTGTTGATAAGCCGGATAAACTGGTGAAGACTCACAAAGGAAGCGTTGCGTATCTTGGCGGTGTAGGTATTTTGGCCGGGCTGACCGTTGGCATACTTACAGGTATTTATTGCATTGGCAACCGGACTTCGGCGAGTTCATTCGAGCCGGAGCATTTTCGCCTGTCATTCACATGGCTGGCGGCGGTGTTGGCCGGCGGGGCGATAGCATGCGCTATAGGGCTTATTGATGACATATTTGACATAAAACCCGGGCAGAAAATATTGGGCCAGATTGCTGCTGCTGTCGTTTTAATTTTCGTTGGCATAAGGCCGGCGTTATATTATTCTCTGGAAGGGGCAAGAATTCCGGAAAACATCGAAGTTATTTTGGGAATTCCGATTGTAATTATCTTTGTATTGGGTGCAAGCAATTCGCTAAATCTTCTGGATGGTCTGGACGGCCTTTGCGCAGGTGTTACGGTGATAATCACAGGTGCCATGTTATTGTTGGCAATTCATTTAGGTACATGGGGTTTCAGTGAAGTCGGCGGTGATGCAGTGCGCGTGGTTATATGTTTGGGACTGCTCGGCGCAGTATGCGGCTTTTTACCATTTAACCGCCATCCGGCCAAAATTTTTATGGGAGACGCAGGAAGTATGCTGCTCGGCTTTGTAGTGGCGGTTCTTATGATTTTATTCGCCGAGAAAATTCCAAGATGGTGGATGGCTTCTGTCGTGGTCTTTGGGCTGCCGATTCTCGATACGGCTGTTGCGCTCGTCAGACGATTCATAAATAAGCGTCCATTATTTGTTTCCGACCGCGGGCATATATACGACCAGATGATTGACAGGGGAATACCGCTGAAAAAAACCGTTGCCATTTGCTACGCCTTAGCTGCCGTATATGCACTGATTGGTCTTGCTATGAGCCAGATAAAAACCCGATACGCCCTGATTGTGTATGTAATCGTGTTTGTTGTTTCAGGGATTGTGGTTTGGAAAAAGGGCTATTTGAAGATGGAAGGTCTTCGGGGCGCAATCCGCAGGGAGCAATGATTTCCGACTTAAACCTGATTGATTTGAGCGACATAAACATTACTGGGCAGGCCATGGTTATTAATCTGTCCGGCAGGCTCAAATCCGGACTTGAGATATAATTTATTTCCCGCCTTGTTATCTGTTCCGATTAGAACCTTGACTTTATCTACTCCTGTTTTGCGGTAATGTCGGAATCCCTTTTCAATTAATTGGCCGGCCAGCCCCTTTCGCTGTTCTTCGGGAGCGACAGCGATAGAAAGCAATTCTGCTGAAGGCAGGTTCATTTTTTTTATTCTGGCGGGATAAAACAGGGTCTCGAATATACTTTTTACCCGCTTTAGGGAACACATATTACCTGCCAATAGTAGTGCAAATTTCAGCCCTTTTCTCCAAATGACCGATTTATAAAGTTTATCGATATTTGTAGTAAATGCTGCAAATCCGAGCACTTTCTCGTCTCTGACTGCGACAACGCCGAAACTTGATTTGCTTCGAACAATTGCTTCATACAGGGAAGTTACAAAATCAATACCCATAGAGCTTATAAAGCCCGTGCTTATACACTGGATATGTAAAGCGGCGACCTGCCCGGCATACTCAACCTGGAGGTCTTTAAATTCTGCCTGGCTTTGAGTCTCATTCATTTTTTCAGTGCAGAAATTATCTCCAGTGCCTGTTTTGCCAGCCGGTCTCTGTCAAATTTTTCAACGGCAACTCTGCGGGCGTTTTGTCCCATTTGTTTTATCTGCTGCCTGTGCGAATTCAGGTAAAGCACTTTTTCAACGAATTGATCAAGATTGCATAAATCACAGCCAAAGCCGGCTTTGTTTTCTTCAAGAATCTTCCTTTGCCAGCCGGAATAATTTATCAGCACAGGCCTGCCGGCACTTAAAGAGTCGAAAAATTTATTAGCTGAATTGTGCTCGATAATCGGGTAATTACCAATTATCACAAGACCTATATCAGCCGCGGCATAAAATTCGGACAGCTCTTGTTTCGGCACGGAGGATAAAATTTCCACGTTTGCCAGGCCTCGTTTCTTAACTTCGCTTTCCAGAAACGATTTTTGATTTCCGTCGCCTATTAACACAAAGATAATATCACTATGGCCTTTAAGCCTCTCGGCTGCTTCGATAACAAATTTCAGGCCGTTGACTTTACCCATTGCGCCTGTGTGGAGAAGAACAAGCTTATCCCCCCAGCCTCTTTTTTGTCGAACTGCTGAGCCGTCAATATCCGGTCTGAATACATCAATGTCGCAACTGTTGGGTATTACTGTTATCGGTTTTTTATCGGCCAATACGGCTTTTATACCGTCTGCCTGACCCGGCGACAGGGCAACTATGGAAGAGCAACTTTTATAAATGGTTTTTTCGAGCCATAAAAGTATTTTGATAAGAAACCTGTTGTTTATGATACCCAGCTCGATTGGTATTTCAGGCCACTGGTCGCGCACTTCGAACACGAAAGGAACACTTTTGACCCATTTTATGAATATGGCGGGAATCCCAATGGTCAAGGGCGTGCTGGATGCGTAAATTACGTCCGGGCCTTTTGTCCTGATGCCAGCGTAAATGCTCAAAAGGCAGAAGGACATAAATGAAATTATTCTGCGCAAGTATGATTGCCTGTTGCTGTATTTGGTGCCGACAACAACTACGTTTATTCCTTCTATGGTCTGTTTCCGGTAAAGTGCCTTATTCACTTGCAAACCGCCGATATCATAATAGCCGGTTATCAAGGTGACTTTGTGTCCGGCCTTTACCCATCGGCGGGCAAATTCATACGAACGTGTGCCGGTGCTGCCTGCGGGCGTTGCAAAATGTTGATGAATATAAAGGATGTGCATCAGCTTCTGATTAGCTCCCTCAGCTTTGCTGTGTTTTCCGAGATACAAAAATCTGTGAGGACACGCTGGCGTCCGGCTTTTCCAAACTGCTCAATTTTATCCATATCTTCAAGAAGCTCTTGTAAGATTTGTGCCAGTACTTCAACGTCTTTATCCGGAGCCAGCCGGCCTGTGAGGCCATCTTCGACCAGTTCTGGAATTCCTGATATACGGGTTGATATAACCGGCACTTCGCATGCCATTGCCTCCATCATCGCAACGGGAATACCGTCCATATCTCCATCGGGCGTCTTAACGCAGGGCATAAGAAATACAGATGCTCGGCTAAACAGTTCCGTCAATTGGTCGTTTGGTCTGGTTCCGAGTAACTTAACTTTGTCGGACAAATGCAGCCGTTCAATCAGTTCCTCAAGGGCCCGGCGCTGCGGCCCATCCCCTGCAATTTCGAACTGGAATTTTACGTTATTATCCCGCAGTTTCGCGCAAGCTCTTATCGCGACGTCCAGACCCTTTTTCGGGCTGAGCCTGCACACACAAACTATTCTGCCGGATTCCGGTTGACCAGAAACAGACCTGAATATTTCTGGGTCTATCCCGCAATGCACGACACGACACAAATCGGCAACAGAGCTGCCGCAGGTATTTCGCAGATATTCGACATTGAATTTAGATACGGAGGCTATGAATTTACATTTGGCTAATCGTGTTTTCAAACTGCCCGCACTTCTTGTAAATATGTCAAAAGCATGAACAGTACAGGAGACGGGCAGGTCAGTCAGCATCCCCATCATCAGACCAAGGCTAAGAGACCGGCTGGCAAAATGCACATGTATATGCTCTGCTCCGAAACGTCTGCACTTGTCGGCAAAGCAGCAGCAAGCAGTTAATTCATAAAGTGCTTTTGCAAATTCGAGAGGACTATGGACAAACAAAGTTACCAGCCAAAAAAGGACTTTTGCGAAACGAATCGGGTGTGTGATAATTTCTCTTAAGGTTGCCCCCATCTGCGCAAAGATGCCGGGACGATGAACGGCTCGCTTATTCCATTTGACCATAACTTCGGACAAATTCTCAAGCGGGCCCGGTTTGCAACTGACCAAAGGCAGAACCTGCCATCCGGCTTTTTCGTGCGCTTCGAGTTCGTTGACCACAAAGGTCATACTGATTTTCAAACTCGAAACTATATATGCTGCTTTCATCGTCACTTTATATTAATCATTCACGATTGATATTGATAGCGGCCTCATAGCTGCGCATAGTCATCTCGGCGATATGTTCCCAACTGTATTTGCTTTCGAGTTCAGGGCCGTAACGGGACTGAAACTTATCGAGGTCATCCAGCGCATTTGTAACGGCCTGCGCCAATGGTTCTGCGGCGCCGGGCTCGACGGCCAAACCAATATTGTCTGAGGATACAAGCTCTCCCATCGCTCCGACATTACTGACTACCACAGGTTTTTTGTGGGCATAGGCACGAAGTAATACTCCGCTCTGTGCTTCGAATTTCAAATAAGGTAATACGACAAGATTGGACGCCGCAAAGAAATAATCCACATCTTCTTCCGGGATAAAATCAATAAAGGTTTGCACATGCTCTGATAATTTGGCTTTTTTTATCATATCAGAGTATGAC